>CALFBV010000193.1 GCA_937951395.1 uncultured Rubritalea sp. | reverse complement strand
TGTCGTCTAAGTCTGCCATAATGGTAGTTTGTTTATTGTTATTAGTTTGGTTGGTTTGTCTTACTGTTGGAAGTTATATTACGCGGTCATTTCCACCGTCAATAGGAATCTGAGATCCTGTGGTAGCACAGAATACTGGTCCTGCTACACAGCTTACCATGCGTGCGATGTCGGTAGATTTGATTTCGGTGCGGAGTAGGTTCTTTGTCTTATACTCCTGAACTGTCATACCGTAACGAGTGGCTGACTTCTGTAGAGCTTCCTCTGTCCATATCTCGGTATCGAACACTGCGTCTGGGTGAAGTGTGTTCACTCTTACTCCGTCTGCTGCGAGTTCAAGTGCTGCTACTCTTGCGAGCTGAGTTACCCCAGCTTTAGTTACTGAGTATGCTGCCGCTCCTGGTCCAGGTGCGCTGAAGTTACGCGAGCCAATGATGATGATAGAGGCCGCAAATCCGTGTTTGAGGTAAGGAATAGAGAACTTGAGGAATCTCTGTGTCGCGGTGAGGTTGATCAGAAGGTGGAGGTCCCAGCTCTTGTCTAGCTCTTCGATGTATTCACCAGCTTTGAAGATGCCTGCGTTTGCTACGATGATGTCGATGCCGCCATACTCGGCTGCTACGGCATCCACTGCTGTTTGAAATTTCTCATTGTCTGTGATGTCACATACTACTCCGCTGATGCCATCGCCAGCGAGGTTCTTGGTAATATCCGGATTGATGTCCATGCCCACTACTACTGCTCCATCATTATGTAGACGCTCTGCAGTAGCCCTGCCGATGCCACCACAAGCACCAGTAACGATCGCTACTTTGCCGAGGTGAGGTTTGTGTTCGTCTAGCTCTGGCTGGAATGCCTTACGTGCTTTTGCTATGGTTAGAGCATCTGCTCCTGCTCCTGCAGCGTCCTTAGCTTGCTGGTGAATGTTGTTTACTGTTTCTAATTGATTCATAGTTTTTGTTTGGTTTAAAATTACGCTTTGTAGCTGCAGACTGAGGCGATGGATGACTTCATGTCAGCGATGTTAGCAGCTGCATCATTGCCGTCGAAGACTGCACTGCCTGTGACGATGAGGTCTGGTTTGATTTTTGCTATTTTTGCTATGTTGTCTTTTTTCACTGCGCCATCGATGGCGATGACGAGTTCTGGTTTCCAGTTACGGAGCTTCTCCACCCGTTCAGCCACCACAGGGAAAAATGTCTCTTTACCTGTATCGGGCCCGATGGAGAGGAGATAGACCACATCGATTTTGTCGAGGTAAGGAGTGATTGTTTCTAAGGGAGTGGTAGGGTATATACCGACGCTGCAGAGAGCTGGAGAGTCGTTGATTAGATCTAGGGTCTCTTGAAATTTCTCTGTGTGTTCAACATGGAATGTAATAATGCCAGCACCTGCTTTGACGAAGTCAGCTACATGCTTTTCTGGCTCTACAGTGAGCAGGTGCACGTCCTTTATGAGGCCAGTCTCTATTCCTGCAAGGAACGGAGCACCGACGGTGATTTTAGGCCAGGCTTGACCATCCATAACATCGAGATGCAGGAGGTTGATGTTAGACTGCTCTAGGATGGCAACTTCTTGCCCTTGATTCATCATGCTGCCAGTGAGGGTGCCTATGCTTAGCTGCGGAGTTCCCTGGCGGAGTTTGGTGATAAGATCTTGTTTGCTCATGAGGTTGTTAGTTTTTTTCTACGAGGTCGATGAGAGTTTTCACTGCGTGTTCTACGAAGGCAGGATCTTCTGCAGTGTAGTCTAGCGCTTCTATTTTAATTGTATCTGGAAGCACTTTCTGAAGTGACTCCCAATACGCGGCATCTAGCTCAGGGTTGTAGAGTTCGCCACCTTCAGCTGAATAGCTAGAGACACCCTTGAGTGGCATGAGGAAGACTGTGTCTTTCGTAGAATGTATTAGCCTTTTACCAATGTTCTGAGCGATTTTATCCTGCTCTTCAGCATTTGGTCTAGGAACAAACACGTATGGTGTGTGCCAAGTGACCATGTGGTCTTCATAGCCGGCTGGTATTTTACTAGGCTCTTGCACGAGTAGGCCGAGGTGCTCAGATCCTCCTGGGCAGAGCACTTGTGGGAGACCTAGCTTACCCGCTACGGTGAGACGTTCAGGGCCAGAGGCGCGGAGAGCATCAAAGGTAGCATCTGCTATCTCTCCCATGGCGTAGTCAAACACTGCGGTGATAATTCCTTCTTTCATCATCTGCTCCATAGCCTCGCCGCCTGCACCGATCGCGTGGAAGGTGATGACTTCGTAGCCCGCTGCTTCGAAAAGCTCGATGGCATGCATCGCTCCTTTAGTGATGACTCCGAGGTTGGTCATTCCGATGACTCCTTTGGCTTCAGACTTAGTGATGCTGCGCTCTACTAGTGACATGCCGTAGGCCGCCGCAGCTGCGTTCGCGATGATCTTTCTAGAAAATACATTGAGTCCTAGTATGTCAGATACTGCAAACATCATCGTGATGTCCTTAATGCCCACGAATGGGCCAACATCACCAGAAGCTGCAGTTGAAAGCATTACCTTCGGAAATCCATATGGCAGAGCCTGGAGAACTGGAGCACAAGTCGATGTTCCCTGAGTTCCACCGAGAGTGACTACTCCGTGGATCGCATTCTTACCAATAAGTTCGATAAGGGTTTTCTTAGCGCCTTCAGTGACGAATGGACCAGATGCTTCGCGGCTTGGTTTGATGAGTAGTTCCTCGAGGTTTCCGCCACCTTTTGCGATGACTTCAGCGCGGGTAACATCTGCTGATGAGCCTGCATCTCCTACGACACCGATGTCGATGATCAGAGCTTTACCGCCTAGAGATTCTATCTCCTCTTTCATTAAGCCAGCTTCTGCCGCCTTGGTATCTAGTGTTGCTAAAATTGCGATTGTTTTCATGAAGAATATTTATTGTTAATGAGTTAGCGCGTTACATTCCTTGGATAAAGAAAACGGCAGCAGCGAGTATGGCGATGGTGATAATGAATTTAATGACCATACCTATTTGGAAGGAAACGATCTTAAAGAGAATGAAAGTCACTGCCAAGCCAATCAAGATCTGCTGCCAAGGAAGGTTTTCCGTGGCAGCTAAATGTGAGAATGATTGATTGGCTAGCATGACTAATTTGTTTTGATCAGATTATGAAAATCTAATGTCTGCAAAATCTTTTGCTGCTTTCGATACTGCAACTTCGATTGGAAGTCTTTCAGTGGATGAACCTGTCCAGAATCCGTGACCTGATGTGTTGTCGAGGATGTATTGCGCATCGTCTGGCTTCTCTAGTGCTGCACCGTGTGCGACTAGGATTACGTCTGGGTGCACTTCGCGACACTTCGCGTATGCTTCTTCAGTGATAGCAGCAGTTTCGTCGAGAGTCATTCCACCTTGGTATCCTTTGAGTCCACCTTGAGTTGTTCCCGCGTGGAAGCAGAAGATGTGTGGCTTAGCCTCACCGCAGATGCGGATGGAGTCTTCTAGCGTGAATCCTAGACCTACTGAAACCATGTCCATTTCTTCACGAGCGTATTTGAGCATTTCGATCTCGTTATCGAGAGTGATACCAGCTGAGCTCATTACTTTGAAAATTTCTGAGTCTTTATCCACATAAGAGATAGAAGGTCCGATGTTAGAAACAGCGTGCACTCCCATGTCCTTACATTCTTGGAGAACCATGTGCATGTCCTTGAGAGGATCGTTTGCGTTCAGGCAGGCGCAGACGAATGCTTTGCCATCAAGCGCAGGCATGATGTCTTCGCGAGTGTAGTTGAGTGTCTGCTTATTAGAGTCGAGGATAGGCCACATCATTGACATGGTTCCCATACCGTTTGCGCGGAGACGAGCACCTGAGAATGTATTGATGCAGTCAGTGCCGGCAGCTTCCTGGAGTTTAGCTACAAGACCAGATCCAGCAGATGAGATCATAATAGGGAGACGGTTATCGACTTTGTTTTTGAGATTCGATAGGATAGTTTCTGTTGAGATGCGTTTAGTGATCATAATTTTAAAGGTTAGTTGTGATGTGTTAAGATGACGCAACTATAGCCAGCTAAAAAATTACGTCATGCATTATTTTTCCAAATTTATGAATAAAATCGTCAAAACGGTAAAATCACTTTATCCGAAACCGTGATCTATAAGAAGAAGGAGGTTCTTTCATGATTTTAGAGAACTCACGGGAGAAGTGGCTCTGGTCAGCGAATCCACATTCGTAGCTGATGTCCGCGAAGCTCTGGGTGGTCTGGATGATCTTGTGGCAGGCTTCCTGCACCCGTAGGTGGCGGATGTATTCCTTCGGGGTCATGTTGAAGCAGGCTTTGAATTTTCTTAAAAACGTGCTGAGTGAGAGGTTCACACTAGCGGCTAACTCACTGATAGGTAAGTTTTCGCGGAATGATGCGTGGATTGTCTTCAGGGCAGCCCCGAGTTCTTCATTTTTCCGCATTGAGGTGGTGCCCTGACTAAATGGCCGAGTCACCCCCACGATCCCGCAGACCTTGCCGTTGCTGTCCAGTAGCGGTTTTTTGGTGGTGGTAGACCAGTCTACAAATCCATTGCCACGGGGTACTAACTCCACCTGGTTTACTATGGACTCACCTGTTTCTATGACCTTTAGATCATCCTTCCCGATAGTGCTAGCGAGATGGGGGGGCATGAAGTCATTATCCTGTTTACCGAGAATTTCTGATCCATCATTCTGATCGAAAATGGTGAGTAGGCGCTGATTAAACGCCACATACCTGAGGTCGATGTCCTTCACAAAATAAATAAACCCCGGAAGGTCATCAAAGATATCCGCCAAGACATTCCCTATTCGGTGGCTTTGAAAAAAATCGTCATCTTGCATGGGTTTACTTGGTACGTTTTACTTGGGTGTTTTTGAAGATGGACTGGCTGTTGGAGCCTAGACCTATTCTAAATGGGATGGGGCTGCCCCAGTGGGTAGGGGCGCTTAGGCTGTTGCCGTTGAGAACGAGGGTGCTGATGTGTCTGCCGTTGATGCTGGCGGTGAGCTCTGTGGGGGTGCTGGTGAGTTCAATGTTGTAGCTTTTTCCTGTCTCTATGGTGAGCTGGGTGGCAGTGGGGTTTTCTTGCTGTGTTAGATCTTGCCCATTAATGCGCTGGAATCCTGTAAGGTGCCTGTCTCCGTGGTCTATCTCGAAGGCGACTAAGCCCTTCACGGTGGGGAGAAATACACACATGTTCCCCTCGCCATAGACGCGGCTGTATTCGGTGGAAAAGGTGTAGTGGTAGCCGGGGGAGAAGTTGAAAAACTTTTTGGTGTGCTCGGTGCTGTCGCTTAGCTGGGTGTAGAGGGTGTCTTCATCTGCCCACCATTCTCCTGTCAGGGTGTGGGCTTTGTCAGATGTCAGGGAGATCCACTTGCCTACTTCTCCGTCTAGTTTCCAGTCAGAAATGACTGCCGTTTCTGGGGTGTAAGTCTGTCTTTTCTTAGTAGCTACGTAAGTCACTAGCACGATGGCTCCCACGGCTGCTATGCCGCAGAGGGCGAGTGATTTGTAGTTCTTGTGTTTGCGGTTGTTGAGGAGGTGGTAAATTTTCCTCAGTGAGAATGCCAGAGTTTCAGCGGATGCGGGGCGTTTGTGTTTGTCCTGCTGGAGACAGCGCATGATGATGTACTCCAGCTTCTTAGGGACGTTCGCCTTGCTGAGAGGTTGGAAATTCCCCCTCGGGGTGACTCCCATGAGCATTTCGTAGAGTAGGACTCCTACGCTGTAGAGGTCTGACCTGGGGGAGAGTGTTTCATTTCTAGTCTGCTCGGGTGACATGTAGTCAGCAGTGCCGACCATGGTGCCGGTCATGGTGAGAGAGGTGTTTTGCTCCTTATCTCGCGTGTCCTTGGAGATGCCGAAGTCGGTGACTTTGACTGAGCCATTGCTGCCTAACAGAACGTTCGCGGGCTTGATGTCACGGTGGATAATTCCTAGCTGATGCACTGCGGAGAGTGCCTCGCAGACCTTGATGGCTATCCTCACGGCGGTGCGCTGATTGAGGGTGAACTCATTGTGCAGCTTTTGCTGAAGGTCCTCACCTTTTATATACTCTAGGACTAGATAAGGTGTGCCATCTTCCATGACTGCGGCATCGTGAATGGCGAGCACGTTGGGGTGCTTGAGCTGAGCCATGAGCTTGCCTTCGCGCTTGAGCCGCTCCACGAAGATTTCTCTGTCCTTCTCCTTCGGGGAGAAGATCTTGAGTGCTACGGTGCGGTTTAGCTCTGTGTGGATAGCGCGATAAACGGTGCCCATGCCGCCTTTGCCAAGTGTCTCTAGAATATTGTACCCTGGTAGGACGATGGTCTCTTCTTCACGTGAGGCGTCTAGCTTTTCCGTAAGTGCCCACGCCAGCATTTTCTTCGCTTTTTCAGCGGTCTGATTGGCTGTTTGAGCTTTCTCGGTGGGCATTTGATCCTTATTTGTTGAGTTAGAGGTAAGGTTTACTCAGATAAGATAGCGATGAGATATCTGAGTTCATCATCTGGATCTTCGTTCTCAGTGATGGTTTCTATGATTTCGGCACGGAGCATTTCTCCGTAGCGTTTGCGCATCCGGTGGACGCCTATTTTCACGGCAGAAAGTGAGATGTGGAGATCATCTGCAATGTCTTGGTAGCCTGCAGTGAGTTCTCCACTGAGGCTCGGGATGAGTGCGTTATAGAGTTTTATTTTACCTTCTTCTTTATATTTCTGCCGCAGTTGCTCGCCAGCGGCTTCCACGATGATGAGTGCCCAGCGCTTATCGAAACTCACGGTGGGGTCGATGGCTTTCTCATCTCCCCAGCGTTCTTCTTCAGCAGCGATGTCGGTGACTTCGACCTTTCCAGATCCTCGTTTGATGGTCACTTCTTTGGCGTGTTCATCTCTGAGATAGCGTTTAAATGAAGTCAGCAAAAACGTGCGCATCTTGCCCTTTTCTTTTACAGCGGCAGAGAAGAGCGCCTTCTCTATTCCCTTAGCCATGAAGCCCTGGACCACATCCTCAGAGTCCTCCATGGATCTGCCAAAGCTCCGCGCATAGGCGTAGAGTGGGCGCCAATACATGGAGCAAAGTTCATTGAGAGCCTGTGAGGCATCGGTGGCGTTGCCCTTGACCTGCTGGACCAGCGTCCAGCGTGTGGGTTGAAATGATAAGCTGCTTTGAGACATAGTTTCTACTGGCTATCAAAGCCTTGATTCCTTGATTCGCAAAGAAAAATCTCACGAGAATAACGTATAAAATAGAGGAGTTCTTCAATATCTTTCAGTATATTCTGAAAATTCAATCTTGACAGGCATTTGGTTCTATTATAATGATGTGTATGTCAGAAAATGCTAATAATGTGCAAGGAGATGAGTTACAAGATGCGTATTGGAAATATCTGCTGATAGAGGGGGCTAGGCCTAAAAGTGTTTTCGCGCTTATGGATTCTCTTCAGCGGGAAGAGGCAGAATTTTACCAGAGCTATGCGAGTCTAGAAGCTCTAGAATCTAGTTACTGGCAGTCTACTGTGGACGGTACGATCAGGGTGCTAAAGGCAGATGAGGATTATGCTGAGTATCCTGCAGATCAGAAATTACTGGCGTTCTTCTATACTTATATCACGCACATTCAGGGTAGTAGGTCACGTTTTGTAGAGTATTTCCCCAAGCCTAGCTTGGGATCTACTGATAGCCTGAAAGGCATGAGCCAGAGCTTTAAGACTTATGCGAAAGAGATAGTCAGTGAGGGGGTGCAACAGGGGATATTCGCGGATCGGAAGAAAATGTTAGACTACTATGATCGGTTCATCTTCATGCACTTTCTGGCGATCATTCATTACTACATTAAGGACAGCAGCGAGGACTTCCAAGACACGGATGCCTTTATTGAGAAGAGCACACACTTCGGGATTCAGTCCGCCGCTAGTGGGGTGCTGGAGTCTGGTTTTGATTTCGTGAGATTCATCGCAGCCAAGGACGATAGGCTCCAAGGTCTGAGCAAAATGATCAGTAAATTTATACCCGAATAAAGCATGAAAGAGCAAACATCCATCCCCAAGCACAAGCTAGGCAGAGCCGCATCACTTGCAGGCGCAGGCATGAAAGTAGGGGTGAACTATATCCGCTACAAGGGCACTAAAGCTCTCACCGGAAGAGATGAGAAAAATAAATTCCACGAGCGAACCGCAGCAGATACCTACAAGACATTCAGCAAGCTCAAGGGTGGACCGCTCAAGCTGGCGCAAGTTCTCAGCATGGATAAGAACCTTATCCCTGTGCAGTATTCCAATGAATTTTCTCAAGCCCAGTATTCCGCTCCACCACTCTCATACCCACTCGTGGTGCGGACATTCGAGCGCGAGGTAGGGAAGTCACCTACGGAAATTTTTGACACCTTTACCCATAAAGCCGCAGCAGGTGCCTCCATAGGGCAGGTGCATAAAGCGACTAAGGATGGTGAAACCTACGCGGTGAAAGTGCAGTATCCAGGAGTGGCAGACAGCCTGCACAGTGATCTAGCCATCGTGAAGCCGATCGCTATGAAGCTCTTCAAGCTAGATGCCAAGGCGATAGATCCCTACATGCAGGAGGTGGAAACCAGACTGATAGAAGAGACGGACTATGAGCTGGAGCTACGTCGCTCTGTAGACCTAGCGGAGAAATCTGATAACTTACCACTGACGAGATTTCCAAAATACTACCCAGAATATTCCAGTAAAAAGATCCTCACCATGGAGTGGATAGATGGGGAACAGCTAGACAAATACGCTGAGAGCGATGCCCCACAGGAAGAGAAAAATAAGATAGCACAAGCCCTCTGGGACTTCTACGCGCACCAGATACATACGCTGCGGGTATTCCATGCAGATCCACATCCGGGAAACTTCATCGTAAAAAACGGTGAGCTCTGGGTGCTGGACTTTGGCTGTGTGAAAGAAGTTGGCGAGGAATTTTACGAAACTTACTTCCGGCTAATGGAGCCAGAGGTTTATCAAAACAGGGAAAAACTGGAACCCGCACTATACGATATTAGGTTACTGTTAGATGAAGACGATGAAGCGACTGTTAAAAAACTACTAGGGGTTTTTCAGGAGTCTATCTCATTGCTCAATAAACCTTATCTGGCAGGTGTTTTTGATTTTGGTGACAATGCGTTTTTTGAGGAACTCGCAGCATTTGGCGAGCGGACTCGTAATGACAAAGAACTCCAAGCAATCAATTCCGGTCGCGGAAATGCAGACGCATTGTATCTGAACCGCACATTCTTCGGAGTCTATAATCTTATGGGGATGCTCAAGGCTGAGGTAAATACTTCAAAAGAAGTTGAACAAAGAATGCAGAAAGTGTGATAAGAAACACTCATGAGAATAGAGATTATCAACACAGGTTCTGAGCTTCTATTAGGGAGCACCTTGAATACACACGGTGCCTGGCTAGGTCAGGAGCTGATAGATCTGGGCTTACGCGTGCAGCGGCTAGTCACGGTGCCAGACGGTGACCCTATCCGTGAGGCTCTAAAGGAAAGCATCGCGGTGAGTGATGTAGTGATTGTCACAGGTGGACTAGGTCCTACGAGCGATGACGTCACCCGCGAGGCAACAGCAGAAGCGCTAGGTGTCGAGCTAATAGAGGACGAGCACGCGGTGCGTTCGCTAGAAGCATTTTTTAAGAAGTTAGGCAGACCGATGACTCCTTCTAATCTCAAGCAAGCTCAGCACCCCGTGGGCGCAGATGTTCTGCCAAATCCTAACGGAACTGCACCAGGAGTTTACGTGCCGCCGCGTCTGGGAGATTCTGCCTGCGCTATCTTTTTGCTCCCTGGGCCACCGCATGAAATGCACGCCATGTATCATGCAGAAGTCGCGCCTCGGCTCAAGGCCCTTACAGAAATGCCAGCAGATCACGGTGTGACAAATATTAAATTTTCCGGTGTGGGCGAGAGTTCATTTCAAGATATGTTAGATGCCAAACTTCACGAAATTAGCGGACTAGAAGTAGGTTATTGTGCCAGACCTGGTGAGCTGGATCTGCGCTTGATAGGATCCGAGTCTGACAGAAATACCGCGGCTGACCTCGCGATAGAAACTTACCCCCAGTACTACGTGAATGATGATGAGAGAACTCTGGAGGCAACAGTTGTCCACGCTCTAACAGAAAAAGGCCTCACGCTCTCTCTCGCAGAAAGCTGCACCGGTGGCAGGATTTCTAGCCGCATCACAGATGTCTCTGGCTCATCTGCCGTGTTCACACATGGCTTCGTGACCTACGCGAATGAGGCAAAGGTGGCGATGCTAGGAGTGAGTGAAACCAGCTTGGAGAGCGAGGGAGCGGTCAGTGAAAAGGTGGCGCAAGAGATGGCAGAGGGAGCGCTTAGAAATTCTGGTGCTGACATTGGCCTATCAGTCACTGGCATCGCAGGGCCGAGTGGAGGAACTGAGGAGAAGCCGGTGGGTACTGTCTGGATAGGTCTTTGTGTTAGAAGTGGAGGAGAAATCCATACTTCTGCGGAGATGAAATTTTATCCAAACGGGCGAGGAATATTTAAGCAGCTCACTAGCCAAGCGATGTTGATGAAAATCTTGAGAGCTGTTAGAGCACAGAACTCTCTAGGTTAAATAAGTTGTCAATAAATATTTGGTTTTGTATTAGCGAATGGAAGGATTTTAAATAAGTTAGTTCAGTTACAGGTAACTAGAGTCTGTCCCAGAGGATTTAAGTTCATCAGGACGATCAAGCTTCAGGGCTACCTCACTTTGAGATGTAAGAATTGAGCTAGGAGGTTTTCATTAAATGCGGCTTGAAGGCGTTTGCCGCGTATGGTGTCTTTGACTGTTGTGTCAGACTTGAGGATGTTTAATGCCATTTTTCGTAGTAGTGCTACGTTTTGTGCCGCGTTTTCGTTTCTAATTCGTGAAGCGTCCTCATCCCATACTACGTCTAATACCCAATGACAGCTATTCTCTATCGCCCAATGTTGGCGAATCAGCCTCTGGAGTTTTTCTGCATCTGGCTCATGACTTGTTAGATAGTAGCGTCTTTCTGTGGAACTTTTCGCTGTGCTAATCTCTTCACGATAGGATTCAACACATACAAGGCTTTTTAAACCATGCCAGCTTTCACGTTCATTTTTATCAATCCACAATAAGGCATTTGTCGCTAGAACAACTCTTCGTTCAATACGGCCATGACCTTTGTTTTCAATTTCTGTACTACTAAAAATACAGCCTTGGTCTTTAGCATATTTCAGTGCTCCGCCACTACTGAAAAACTCTTCTACTCTTTGATAGAGATGAGGATGATTCCCTTTTAGGGCAAGGATGTAATCAGCATATGAAAAATCAATTTGACGTGCTATTTTCTTCTGGCATCCCATAGCATCAAGGCTGATGGTATGACCTTCGATATTGAGTAAATCTAGCAACTCAGGAATGGCTAAAATCTCATTAGACTTTGTATCCACCTCTAGCTGAGCCAAGCTAATTCCTTGCTCACAGGCGTAGGCGCTGAGTAAGTGAAGATGTTTACGCTCACCATCAAAACTATGTCGTAGCGCCTTACCGTCTATGGCGATAAGTTGCTCACTAAGCTCTCCATGAGAGTGGCGAACGAACTCTATGAAACAGGCATTAAATTGCTTAGGATTGATACAGCTGAAGACTCTTCTAAAAGTGTCATCGCTGGGTATTCCATTGGGTAATTTTAGGAATTTTTTGAGCCATTTTACTTTATTCTTAGCAAAGCGCTCCATGTCATCAAACCCTTCACATTGACAGATAATGGCAGCTAATGCGATGAATATAATTTCTCCAAAATAATGTTGTTTATTGCGTCCCGTTCTAGGGTCTGTAAGAATGCTAAATGGCTGGATATTATCTGGAAAACCTCCCGCGAACTGCTCTGATCTTGTTTTGTTAGACATCCAGTCATGTTAAAAGCACAAGATACAGCGTACAAGCTTAATATCATTTAAATTTCATACTAGCTAAAGTGAGGTAGCCCTGAGATTTTATCGATAAGAATGAACGAGAAAGCTGGTATGGTTTAAAAAACATTGCCTGCGTTGAGTCACACCGCGAAATCATTAAGCCTGATGGTGTAGAAAACATCAAAAGCATCGAGCGCCGCTACTATCTGACCAGCCACGGACCTAATGGAGAGTTTATCCAAAAGATCGTAAGACAGCATTGGTCAATTGAGAATCAATGTCACTGGGTGTTAGACGTGAGCTTTAATGAGGATAGCAGCAGAGTCCGAAAAGATAATGCCGCTGTAAACTTAGCAATGTTACGAAAAATAGCTCTCAGTTTGTTAAAACACGATAAAACAGTAAAGGATAGCATCAAAGGTAAGCGTTACCAAGCTTGCTTAAATGAAAGATTACTCGAAGACTTCATGTTGCTAAATGACCCCAAGACGAGTTAGCCCTGCAATTACCCTCCCTATATATAAAGTTGATTTTTCTCAGAAACCCCTAACTATAAAAGTATGAATTGTATCGTATGCTTCATTATCATTCTCACCACAAGTCTGAGCCTCACTGCGAAAGAACCTGTCTCTAAACTAACAGAGAAACAAGTTCTAGAAATAAAAAGCAACGTAAACACTGAGGGTCTTGATAGGATTAATCAGTTAATCAACAACGATAAAAATCTCGTCGCCAATAGCTCACATCTCTTTATGTTTGAAAACCGTTGGTCAGCTTATGCTATCAAGGTAGTTCGATTTAGAAACGAAACTGATAACACCTGCTACTTCTGGATGAAAAATAATAGCTGTGAAAAATTATCGATTTCCCACATTAAAAACATAAGGGGGAGTTATGTTGTTTGACTCGCTTTAAGCCGATTACCCTACAGTAGCCCGCACTCATTTGGCACATTCTTCCAAAGATGCGCTCCACTCGCACTCTGATTTCACTGATCCGTTTATTCCGTTGCTCTTCTTCCTTGCTTAAAAGAGCGTTACGCTAAAGCACTAATAAGATCGTAGTTCTTGGATGGCTTACGGTAGTTCATGCCTTTAAGCTACTTTCTGCTTAGAAAAATTAAATGCTTAAAAAGCTAAATCTGAGCCATAGGTTTCCAGAAGTGCCCTAATAGAGAAAGATTTCTGAGAATAGTTAGTTTACATTAAACATTTAAATGCTAGAATAACTGCAATGAACGCTCAAACTATAACTAAATCAGTCGTTGCAGGTGCAGCCCTCGTCTCTCTCGCTATCGTTCCATCATGTGCACCGATGGATCCAGGCTATGCAGCATATAAGCAGCAACAACAAGCGGCAGCCGCTGCAGCAGCAAATCCATACGGAGCTCCAGCAGCTGAAACTAATCCTTACGCTGTCCCAGGAGCTGATGGCGAAACTGGCGCACCCTACCAACCTATCCCAGGAGTCCCACCAGCGGTACAGAATCCGACTCCATCACCACAACCATACACTCCACTTCCACCAGAGCCATCACAGCCATCAGGCGAAGCTTCTACCCACACCGTAGCTAAAGGCGACACCATATGGGGACTCACTAGAAAGTATGGAATCACAGAAGATGCACTCCGCGAGGCTAATAACCTCAAAACAGACGTCATCTGGATCGGTCAGCGCCTCATCATACCTGCCCAGTAGAACCAGCCAAATTTCAAATACAAGATTCATCAAAGGTGATAGCAACCCTGTTTTTAAACAGCTTAGTTATCGCCTTTTTTTCTTAAAATGACTCGCCCGACTTAGTCACTCACTTCATGAAAAAATTTATCAAAATCATATTCTATAGTATTTTATTCTCCGTCACACTCAATGCAAACGCTGAAGATCCATTACTCAAATGTGAGGCTGATCTTTTCACTGCCAGAGAGCCAGCTAAATTTGACTCAGCTGTGATCCTAGCTAACAAACTTGGTCTCCATAAACAGATCATCTTAGAAGCCACATTTCTCTACTACGTCGATACTGAAAATCACAAAGGAATCGCTTCATTAAATGCTGAGTTCCAAAATCACCTCAAAGAGTTTGAACTCGATGTCTCAAAAATTTTCGCAACCAAAGAACAATGGCAATCAGTCATCCAGTACAGCCTCGCACTCCAGGCACTCGAAAAAGATGATGAGGTTAATTTCAAGAAGCACATCACAGAAGCTTTCTGGTTAAGTCCTGAAACAGCATCTGCATTCTCACATCACATCACTGTGCGTAGAAATAAAAAACTGATGGATAAAATCACTATCGCACCAGATAGAGAATTACTCACACTTGATACAGAGAAGGTGATCACTTTTAAAGAACTCATCAAAGACAACGACGCGCTCATTTTAAGATTTTGGTCACCTTGGAATCAAGAGATCGACACCACTTACCCATTAATTGATAACGCGGCGAAACAATGTGCAGGAAAAAAAATCACCTTCGCATCAGTTCTGTTAGACAATGAAAAGCAACTCATCGCCACTGCTAAAGAACTCATCGACGAACAAAAAACAGCATTAGAAAGCCATTGGCTTATCGACTCGAAAAAGAAATCATTAAGCAAGCAGTTACGCATATCAGACCTCCCAACCCTTGTAATAATTAGCAAAGAAGGGCGCATAGCTTATCACGGCACTGCCTCTAACAATTTATTCTGGGAAGCTCTCGCCAAGATAAATCCTGGAATTAAGAAACCCTAACAGAAATTTTTCATCGTGAAAAAATCACTTCTATTTTACTTTCGCATCATCTATCGAAATACAAACAGATGTTAAATTTCATTATTTAATAGAACCATAGTTTTACTCTTGACTTAACTCCCTTACAATGAGTAGATGTCGTTGAGTTAAATTGAACCGCTCAATAAACTTCTAACAGATTCTAACAAACAGGAAAAATAAATCACTTTATTCTTTCCACTCTTTGGACTCAGTCATCATTTATTAAGCGATCAGGTCATCAACATAAACTAGATCCAAACAACCGAACCAATAAGCCATGGCAGTAAAAAAGAAATCAAAAGCGAAAAAAGCAGCTAAGAAAAAAGTTGTTTCTAAACCAGCTAAGAAGGTAACTAGAAAAAAGGCAGCACCTAAAAAAGCAGCTAAGAAAACAGTAACCAAAAAATCGAAAACTAAGGTAGCTAAAAAAGCAAAGAAAACCGCTAAGAAAAAGACCGTTAAGAAAAAGACCGTTAAGAAAGCTAAGAAAAAAGTAGCCAAGAAAGCTACTAAAAAAGCCAAGAAGGCAACTAAGAAAAAGGTAGCTAAAAAAGCAAAGAAAAAAGTAGCCAAGAAGAAGGCTACTAAAAAAGCCAAGAAAGTCGCTAAGAAAAAGACAACTAAGAAGGCCAAGAAGGTAGCTAAGAAAAAGCCAGCCAAGAAAGCGAAGAAGAAAGTTGCTAAAAAAGCGAAGAAGGTTGCTAAGAAAAAGCCAGCTAAGAAAGTCGCTAAGAAGAAGGCCGCTAAAAAAGCCAAGAAGGTTGCTAAGAAGAAGCCAGCCAAGAAAGCTAAAAAGAAGTAACACTAGCTAGCACTACAATATTTAAAAAAAGAGCCACTCACATGATGAGTGGCTCTTTTTTTATGATCAATCGACCATCTAGAAATTCTACATTATTAAAAACTTACCTCTAAATCATTCACAGTCGCGTGCAGCAAAGCTTGTTTTATTTAATCATCCTACGCTCCTCATCTTGTGAGAGAAGACGCCACTTACCGTTTTCAAGATCGAGATCAAAACCTCCTATACTGATTCGCTTTAATTTTAATACTTTTAAAGGGGTTCCAAATTTAGGATCTTTAAGTACTCCGAAAAGCCGCCGGATATGACGGTTCTTGCCTTCATCGATTTCCACGATGAGTTTAGTCTTCGCACCACCGACTCCCTTTTTTTCAATACGCAGAGCCTTCAACAACTCGCCCTTGTTCACCACGCCTTTCATAGCCGTGGCTATATGTTCATCGGTAACGTGTCCCCTGACCCATATTTCATACACTTTCATACAGTTGCCTGGCTTGGTTAGCGCATCACCTATCTTGCCATTCGTAGTAAATAAAAGTAATCCTTTAGATTCTAGATCTAGCCTTCCGATGGGCATCCACCCATCATCGAAAACCCACTCAGGTAATAAATCATAGACCGTCTTTCGCCCAAGCTCATCAGAACGCGTGACGACATAACCCTTAGGCTTATTAAGCGCTAGCAGGATCGATGAATCGTTAGTAGATCTATTGGTCATAAAGCTAGGTATCAGCTTATGATCACTATTTAAAGCCCTATAAGATTTAGTGACTTTTTGATAATTTCTAAGGCTTGCGCTTGCTCATCTTTTATAGTGTGGGCTGACTCAAAACCGTGAATCATTTCTACCAACCCCTCTTTATTCATCCCAGCATCGTAATTACTTTCTGAGAGGATTTGACTCCAAGTGGCTAGGATGAGCGCGAACTGGACGTCTTTTACTGACTTGGTCCAGGCTCGATCACTAAATTGTACCTTGAGAGTCTTACCTTCTCTTACTCGTTCACCTTCTGACATCACTTCGCTGCGGATATTGAGTGAGAGGACGTCTGCAGCTACTTCTATTCCTGCTACTGTCTCTATCTCATACATGACGAGGTGTGAGTCTCCTGCGCCCATAATAATCTTGGCAGGTGCCATAACATTGTCCTCTAAATCTTCCCCTTTTGCATAACCAACTAAACGGTATTTCTCCACTGATTCACTAAAGGTGACTGCCGCTTCTACTTGAGCGCTATCGACGTGCTTATTCTTCACTAAAATTATAGCGATCATGCGCTCAGCATTCCAAGGACACTGCACTAGCTCTACACCAGAGGTGGTGAAAGACAGCTCAAGATCTGAAGGCTTATCATAACTAAACGCATTAATAATCTCTTCCACTCTAACGGCATTCTTATCTGGCAGTATACCATCTACCTCAATACTCTGTTTCATCCAGCTCCAGCTGGCTTTACCACACACTAGTGGCATTCTCGTCACCGCCTGATCAGCACGGTTCACCCAGTCATTCTCTACTAGCTTGATTAAGCTATCAGGTTCTTCACCAATGCTTACCCCATTAGAATGAGAAGTATGTGTGTGATCTAGTTGAACGGCACCTTGGCTACTTACATCACTCACTCCCTCCCAGTCAGCATTACTTACCTGGATCGGTGCGTGCATTTCATCATCAGAAAGCCCAGAATAACTTACCTCTGGAAATCCAGCAATCTTGTCTTCATCGCTATCCACATGGTATAATGCGATGAATGACATGGTCACTAATGCCGCTGCACCGAGTGTTACGATGACGGGGCGAAGCCAAGCAGACTGATGCGTGGACTCCACATCCTCCACAGTAGGTGCCTTAGATGAGCGGAAGATCGCATCACGCTGACCGGGGCTTAGTTTGAGTTTTAAATCCTCAGAATTCCCCTTATCTAAAGTTTGAGTGAGTATGACACCGAGCGCATCGATGCTCTGGACCTCTCGCTTGAGAGGGCCATTAAGTGGAGCATCTAACATTCTGGATACTTCATCAGCCTCGTCTCTAGAAAGCTCACCGAGCGCGTATGCAGTCAGTCGTGGATCATTATCTGTGAGTTTATTCTTCATCTTCTTGACGGTTAAATTTTCTGTTAGATTAAATCTTGGGGTAAGATTTCTCTAAGTTTTTTCAGTCCACCATGTAGGAGGAACCCCACATTTCCTGAGGTGAGTCCGGTGGCGTCACTGATTTCTTGATAGCTCATCCCTTGCTGGAACTTCAGCAAGATGACTTCCTTCTGGTTTTCTGATAGTGATTCTAAATATCCCATCATCTGGGTGACTCGCTCATTCTGATCCGCTACGGTATCTGGTGAAGGATCTTTAGACGCGGTGTAACTAAACATCTCATCATCCACCACGACCATGCGTTTTTCCTTCCGTAGAACATCAAGTGCGCGGTTCCTGCATACAGTGTATAGCCATGTCTTGAGCCCACTCTTCACCTTCTCTACATCTTGCTTGTAGAGGCGGATGAAGGTGTCCTGCACCACATCTCGTGCACGGTCTAGGTCCTTCAGTATACTCATCGCATAACCTATCAGCGGAGATTCATACTCGGCTAGAGCATACTCTACTAAATCATCTGCGGTGGATATCATGGTTAATTTGTCTTTGCCCATGGCTTATTGCTTGGACTATTCACTAGTAGAAACGCTTCACCCATTCTTTTCTTAGGAAAATTTTGATATAATTTAAAATCTTCATAGATTAGCGCGTTTCTCCCTACTCTACGGTGGCGGGCGCACAGTTGGTAAGGTAGTGGTGACAGCGCCAGAGGTAAAGGCGATCGGCTTCACGGGCTCCTACGCTGGCGGCAGAAGTCTGTAGCTCTATGGTGCATGGCGGACTATTCCCATCCACCTCAGATGGGCGCACTACATCCGTGGGAACCATGGCCATCTTCCGCTACACCAGAGGCGTGAGTTATCAAAATTTGCCACAGAAAAACTTACCTCTAGAACTAAGAGACGGGAATCCACTAGGCATCAAGCGCATGCTAAATAGCAAGGCTGAGTAATTCAAAACGACTCTAAAAATGTGATAGCTGCTCTGGGAACGGGCAGTCATCGCAGCCACTAGTGTCTGCTAAGCAGAAGTCTTGGTAGATTTGTAGCAAGGCTTGGTGATGCCAGGATTTCTTGAGAAATTGCTGTGCGTCTTCGCGGTTTCCAAATAGACGGAAATGTGCGCGTCTTACTTTTTCGTTGATCGCTGGTGCAGGGAAAGATTGGTAAGTTGACCAGGCTGTTTTGTCTCCGTCCGCTATCTTTAGTGGGAGCAGGTGATTGATGATGAGGTCAGAAATTCTGTCTTTGCCGATAAGCGAGAGCTTCTTGGGAGACGCCTTTGAAATAAGCGTGTAGTGCGATGACCAGAACGGATCTTTTAGAGTGCTCAGCCATTCTGCGAGAGCCTTTGGTTGAGTAGAAAATTTGCGAAATGTGGGCCAATGCTGCGCGATGACCCCCAGCGTGGCGAGGCGTCTCTGTGGGTGATTGATAGGACGGTTTCCGTGAAGAATCCATTGGATCTCTCTGCCAGCATCGAGTTGGTATTTACTGCGGTCTTGCCACCAGGTTCCCCAGAGATTTTCCAGCCATTGCTGTGATTCTTCTGGTGCTTTTTTGTGGATATCTGGGTGCATAAATTCAGCTATTCCGAAGATAAGCGCAGGGATTCTTTCTCCTTTAGTTTTTAGTTCATGGATAGGAAGACGCTGCGCTAGGAGCATCATAGGAAGGCGATTTGGCCTATACCCGAGAGTCTCTGCGAGCGCTACCCAGAGGGACTGATCCTTGCCATGGCTCTCGCGGATGGCGAGTAGGCGCTTTGCTTTGACTTGGCATCTGTGTTTGGCGGCCTGCTCTAACAGGTCGAAAACTCTGCTCACAGTTGTGTGGGCTAGAGGCTTGCGGCAACGACCCATATGGAGAGGTGCAGATGCGCTAAGTGGCGCTAAGAGTGCTGACTGAATAATGGCGAGTGGAACCACTACTTTCAGCACCTCACTGTGGTTTTCTGTTCGAGTGAAATGTTCTGATGGTGATGGCTCGAATACAACATGCAGGATCGTCTTATTGAAAGCAGGATTCACATCGTGCCCGTGATGCTCCCAGTCTGATGGACGCGTGTCAATTTCTAGAGGGCCAGCCTGGGTCTCACCATCAACAGTGATCGCTGCGTGAAGAAAGTCTGGCCCAGCTGAGCGATTCCAAAACCCGAACTGTTTGATGTGAATTTTCTTACCGCAAGTGGTGACGAAGTCTCTGCCGAACTGACCATTGAACCAGATGGCTTGAAGCTCTAATTCATCAGGAAGTGAGAGTGACGAGTGCGGCTTTTCGCAGAGCAAGTCTAGCGGCCTAACAGAATCTAGAAGTGATTCATATGTCTGGATGACCTCCACTATTTCTTAGCTGGAATTTCCTTAGTCGGTATTTTCTTATTAGGCTGAGCAGGCGGTGGTGGGGGTGGGCTGAGGATATTCAGCATCGTCTTCACGGTTTTCTCTTCTGGTGTGCCCTTTATTTCTATAAGTAATGCCTTGCAAGCAATGATTGCATTTGCTTTCTGCCCATCTGCAATGAGTATATCGATTATGTGAATAGCGTTACGCGCTTTATCTGAAGCTAACAGATACATCTTCTGGGCTGAGCTAAAGAACAGACTCGCCTCTTTTAGCTTA
>CALFBV010000192.1 GCA_937951395.1 uncultured Rubritalea sp. | reverse complement strand
TACATCCTTCGTATGCTCAGAGAGGTTTTCAGACATTACTTCTTGGCAGTCATCACAGAGCATCATTGGCATCGGCCCAGGAATGAGATGCTCCCCTAAGAATAAACCAGAGTATGTGTAGCCTTCGCATTTTTCGCGTTCTTTTCCGCAGGTCAGACATTCTTCTATTTGCTGCATCGCATCATCAAAGGAATAGTCATCAGGCGGTTCTACCATTTCAGCATGATCGAATAAAAAATCATAGATGGCTTCTTTAGACTTACCAGAGATTTGTTCATCTAGCTTTTCTTTGCAATTACTACATAGCGCGAATTCCATGATGCATTCATCCTTAGAGAAGCATTTCTGAACCATGTAAATCTGCGCGGATTCTAACAGCTCGCAATTACAGTCACAGCAGGATTTAAATTCTTCATCAGTCTCAAATGAGAGAAAACTATCAGGTATCTTAGCCATGTTTATTTTATCTCAATGGCTACAGGGCAATGATCAGACCCTAGCACCTCTGGCATGATCCATGCTTTCTCTAGCGCTTTCGTCAGATTATTTGACACACAAAAGTAATCAATGCGCCAGCCCACATTCCTAGCACGCGCACCAGCACGATAACTCCACCAGCTATATGCTTCTGTAGTCTCTGGGTGAAAATGTCTAAACGTATCCGTGAACTCAGCAGCCACTATCTTATCAAAAGAAGCTCGCTCTTGAGGAGAAAACCCTGGGTTCTTATTGTTTCCCTTGGGTCTGGCTAGGTCTATTTCTTGATGAGCGACATTGAGATCGCCACAGAAAATCACAGGTTTAGTTTTTTCCAGATCTTTTACATAAGCCAGAAAATCTCGATCCCAGCTTAGACGATAATCAAGTCTAGCAAGCCCATTCTGAGCATTCGGTGTGTAAACGGTTACCAGATAATAATCTTCATACTCGGCAGTGATAACGCGACCTTCAGCATCATGTTCATCGATTCCAATACCATTCACCACGGAAAGAGGTTTTTCTTTAGTAAGGATAAGAGTGCCAGAATAACCAGGCTTCACAGCAGAGTTCCAGTATTGATGATAGCCAGCAAACTCCAGTGGTAGATCCACTTGTTCAGGTTTTGCCTTGGTTTCCTGCAGGCAGAGCACATCAGGTTTTTCTTCTGCGAACCATTCTGCAAAGCCTTTTTTAAGAACAGCCCTGATGCCATTTACGTTCCAAGATATAAGTTTCATAAGTGAGAATAAAAAAGTTGTTAGAGTTTGAAAATGGGAAGTTGAGCATCCATGTTGAGTTTCACAGGTGGAGAAATATTGAATTTAGCCTGCTTCCGCGGAGGGTTCCAAGGTGACTCGTATACCAGAGGCACTACACTAAAGCTCATGATGTGATCATTATCAGTCCGCTCAATGCGCTGCACATACAGCACAGATGCAAAAAATGGGTTCTTATTAATTTCTATCAAATCACCTTTAACAATAGATTCAGCAGCACTCGCAGGCGCATTTGGCAAGATGATCTCTATCCATACGGGAAAGGGCTGAGCCTTGGTGAATTTATTCATCTTCACCATCGCCTCAGCCTTGATCGCTATACCTTCCTTAAACCTATCCTCTTCAGTTAGCACTCGGGTCTTGATCACTTTGAAATCACCTTGGATATATGTATTTAGAGTCTGTTGCTTGTAGTTAGTGACGTAATTTTTGATGAGATTCTCATTAAGCACTTCTAGCTCATTAGCATTGAGTGAACCGAATTTGGAATAAAGATTCTGAGTATTAGCTATATACCCCTCAGGCGACTCTAGTGCGCTGAATGCTTCTATAGGATCCAAGCGTTTGATTTTATCTAACAACTTGTAGTTTTGCGGGTCTTGAGGGTTGGCGAAAATAGGCGGTATTTTTAGCCAACTGAAGGCGGCAAGACAAAAGCACAGCATGATAGCCAGTGACCACCAGAAAAATGGTGGATTGCGCTCCACGAGCCGCGTGATCCATGTGTCTTGTTTCTTTGGCAAAATCTCAAAAAGTTAGATTGTGTTATTTACAGTCGTCAGCAGGATCGTAAGTCCCTTCCTCACCTTTAGCTTCGAAAGATGTACCACAGCCACAAGAGCGTGATGCGTTGGGATTGCGGATTTTAAAACCTGAATCCGTTAGTCCATACTCATAATAAACTTCACAGCCCTTGAGGTATTCTAAGCTGTCAGGTGAGAGATACACACGTGCACCATCTTTCTCTACGAGCTGATCACCATCCTGAGCGGCTTCCACCTGCATGACATACTGCATTCCTGCGCAACCGCCCTTAGATACTGAGAGGCGAAGTCCGGAGTTTTCATTTTCAGATTTCTTGAGAATCAGGTTTTTGAGCTCTTTAGCGGCATTATCTGTGAGTGTGATCATAAGTTTGTATCTGCTTCACTCAGAGAATAATCCCTAAATCGAAGATGCGCTAGTTTAAAGGTTGTATTCGTTAAAAAAAACATTCGCATTACCTCCAGCGTTGCTTTATTTCCTGACCAGACAAATGACTGAGCATTATTTATACATACTGGCTGGCTTCATCGCCCTTTTCTACGGAGCAGAATTCCTAGTGAAAGGAGCATCTGAGATCTCATTGAGGTTAGGTGTATCTCCATTAGTAGTAGGACTCACCGTTGTTGCATTTGGTACCAGTGCTCCAGAGCTTCTGGTCTGTCTAGAGGCTAATGCTAACGGAAGCCCAGACCAAGCATTTGGGACAATTATCGGATCTAATATCTGTAACATCGCACTGATTCTTGGTGTCGGGGCCCTGATTCGGCCGATAGTGATTCACCGCCAGATCATCCGTAGGGAGGTTCCCATATTAGCCGCAGCTACCGCAGTATTCGTGCTCATGCTTATAGATAAGCAAGTCGTTCAATGGGAAGGTTGGGTCCTGTTTGCTGGTATCGTAGCCTATGTTATCTCTAGTCTGAAGCAGTCTAAAAATGAGGTAGGAGCTGATGCCTCAGGCGACTTTAGCCCAGAGGAAATAGCTAAAGCACAGAATTCATCCTCTACAGAAATGGTGCTAAGTTTTGGTTGGATCGTTATTGGTATACTAGCTCTAAAGTATGGCTCCGCTTGGCTCGTTGACCACGGCTCCGTCGTAGCGGTTAATTTTGGTGTCTCTGAAGCTATCATTGGTCTACTTTTACTAGCTTTCGGAACATCTCTTCCTGAGTTAGCCACATCCATCTCAGCAGCAAGAAAAGGGCAGGGCGATATCATTACCGGCAATGCGATCGGCTCTTGTATTTTCAATCTCTTAGCCGTTATCGGTATCACAGCAATGGTCAAATCACTCACCGCCACAAACATAAGCTGGATGGACTTAGGAGTAATGATAGGAATACTTGCCATTATAGCACCTATGATGTGGAGTAGAGGTAGACTCAGCAGGCTCGAAGGCGGGATCTTACTAGCTCTATACCTAAGCTATACTACAATAAGGTTCATGTTAGATAAGGGAATGATAAGCATTTAATGAATTTGGCTGATACATGAAGCACCCAGCAAGTAAAAACCTCTAGGGTATTAACCTAGAGGTTTTTAAATTGTGCGCCTGGCATGGTGCACTGACTTGAGGGTTAAAGTCCCTTGTGGGCTCTGCAGAGAGAACCACTAGCCGAACGGCAAGGTTAAGATTGTGATGTCTTTGCTGAAGGAAGCTGAAGGCAAAACACTGCTCTGATGAACAAGAATCACATATGAGGCGGCA
>CALFBV010000191.1 GCA_937951395.1 uncultured Rubritalea sp. | reverse complement strand
ATGTCTGGTGGTCTTATCTATGGGTCTGGATGACGTTGGGTGTGGCTGGGAGAGTTCCGCTGCACATCATCAGTCGTGAGTTATTTGGCGAAAAAGTTACGGCCTGGGAAGTGATCAAGCTCTGGCCTAAACTGTTGTTTTCTACTATTTGGCGCGGAATTATCAGTAGATTTTCTGTGAGCCGTGGCTTATCTATGCCTGTATCTCAGCTAGAGGGACTAAAGGGGAGTGCTTATAAATCAAGAGTGAATCTACTCCTAAGAAATGGCGGTGACGGAGCGACACAAGCGGTGCTGGTGAGTAATCTCATGGTGCTAGTGACGACATTTGCATGCTGGTTCTTCATGATCATGATCTTGCAGTTCTATGGGCAGAATGATCTCTTTGAGAACTTCTTTGAAGACTTGGAGATGTATGGGGATAACTATGCTGTAGGCTGGCTATTCCTTCTTTTTTACTGTATTTCTGCTACCTTGGTAGAGCCATTATTTGTGGGTGCAGGCTTCGCTATGTATGTGAACAGCCGGACTCTAACAGAAGGGTGGGACATCGAGCTTTCCTTTAAGAGGCTCTCTGAACGCTTGAGGGTGAATTTCAAACAGAAAGGAGCGAGTCTTCTGCTTATATTCTGCAGTATGTCATTTTTTATAAGTTCTGAAGTGGCTGCTGAAACTGCTAAGGAAAAGGTGGAGCGTATCACTAGCGGGGAAGAATTCACTGTCCACGAGAGACAGGAAAAACGCTATGAGAAAAAGTCTAGCGGCTCTAGTTCAACTTCAGGGGCGAGCTCAAGTTCAAGCTCAAGCGGCTATTCTTCTGGTAAGTGGGGTGGTGCTGGGAATCTCTTTCAGGGAGTATCTTTATTTATGTTCTGGGGAATTGTTGCTATTGTAGTCGGTCTGTTGATCTGGGTGATAATAAAGAATAAGCATGCCCTGAATAAGACAAATAGCATAGAGGAAATAGATGATCTGCCTCTAGTTAAAACTGTTATGGGAATGGATGTTACTCCAGAGAGCCTTCCAAAGGCTCTCTCAGAAGAAGCCAGAGAAGCTTGGCTGAATGGTGAGGAACAAAAGGCGATGAGCCTACTCTACCGTGGTGCCATTTCCTGGATGGTGAATAAGGGGCGAGTCCCGATTGTGGAAAGTGATACGGAAGATGACTGCGTGAGACGAGTTGGCGAGAAGCAGATCCCCTCAGAGAATAATGAGTTCTTCAATGATCTAACAAGCTCATGGGTAGGACTAGCTTACGGGAAAAACTTACCTCTAGAATCCAAAGTCATGGCAATGTGTGATCACTGGCCATACAATATGGATGAAGATAAGAGAGGAGGTAAATGATGAGAAACTGTCTAACTATTATCATGTTATGCTGGGTCGTAACTGGCTGTGGCGAGAAGAATTATGTCACTATCGATAAAACGGACGGTTATAAGGGAGCCGCTAAATTGAACCCATACTTAGCCGCACAGAAATTTCTCAGAGAGAGCCATGCCTATGAAGTAAAGGTGAAGTCTGGCTTTGTGAAGTATGAATATGAAACTGGCATGGTGATCTCCCCAGCATCCACCATCAGCTCAGATATAATGGTGGATAAAATGCTCCGCTGGGTCAGACGTGGTGGAATCTATGTCTGCCTCCTAGAGCGCGGTGAAAAACGCTGGGTAGATGTTGGCGAGAATTGTGATCATGACACGAGCGATTGGAGCAGAGGCTGGGGGTTTGATAACGAAGATAATGACTCGCTGGACTATCTGTTAGAAAAAATGGACATTGAGCTAGTGGATGATCCTTCTGGTAAAACAACAGGAGGGAAAGGTTATTATGGAGACCCCAAAGATCCCGTGGTGCTCGGTGATGAGCTTCCTTTAGTGGAGGCAGTGACTGTGAATATGAGCGGTGACAAGCATGAGCTACAGATAGGTGGCACGCGTGTGATGAAACTTCAGAGACCGCTCTATGGGAATGATATTGCAGATAATAGAGAAGGTTATCACCGTTTCCTGGGGCTTGAGCATGGTAGTGGGAGAATCTACTTTGTGACGGATGGGCGCCTATTTAGAAATCCTTATTTACCCATGAGTGATCACGCTGCCTTACTAGATGATATGAGCTCTAACGCTAATGGGGATATCGTCTTTGGCTATGGAAACCGCAGAGGCTTCTGGTCACTAATGATCAACTACGCGGGGCCAGCTCTGCTTGGTGTCTTCGTGCTATTAGTATTCTGGCTGTGGAAAAGTATCCCTCGTTTTGGTCCGCTGCTAGAAATGCCGGAGAGCCATGCTCGTGATTACGCACAGTCAGTTTCTAATACCGGGAGATTTCTCTGGAAGTATAAAAGCTCTGATGTGCTGCTTACTTCGATGAGAGAAAATTTACTCAGGAGTAGCGGGATGTTTAATGCCGAGGGGCAAGCAGATGAATCATTGATCGAGACTTTTGCTGAGCAGAGCGGGCTCGGTGTGGAAGAAGTCATCGAGGCGCTCACTAGAGATAGTGTCAACGAGGCTGGCGATATGGTCAGAATCACAAAAAATTTACAAACCATACTGAAATCATTATGAACGAATACGAAGAAACTAAATCCGAAAGTTACGACTCATTAGGGCCACCACCTCAGGAAGATCCTGTGAAGGCTCTGATTAGCAAGATTAGGCAAGAGCTACAGAGAGTATTCTTTGGTCAAAATGCCGTGGTGGATCAAGTGCTTGCGACATTTCTTGCTGGTGGTCACGTGCTGCTAGAAGGTAAGCCCGGATTAGGGAAGACGCACCTAGTAGTGGCTCTGGCTAATACCTTTGGTGGGGATTTTCGCAGGATTCAGTTTACTCCAGATTTAATGCCGAGTGATGTCACAGGCTTCACTCTTTACGATATGGGCAGCCAGACATTCCAAGTAAGAAAGGGACCGGTGTTTACGAACCTATTGTTAGCGGATGAGATCAACCGTGCTCCTGCTAAAACTCAAGCGGCACTTCTAGAGGTGATGCAAGAGCAGCAAGTCACTATTGATGGAACGAGCCATGAATTGAGTTCACCATTCATGACTCTCGCCACGCAGAACCCCATCGAGCAAGAGGGAACTTATCCATTGCCAGAGGCGCAGCTAGATAGATTCTTGATGAAGGTGATCATTGATTACCCAGAGAATGCGGATGAGACTACGGTGGTGCACCAGGTCACTAGTGGCAATGGGCTGGATCCATCTGAGGTGGAGACAGTTTGTGATCCGGAGACAATAGTGGAAGCTCAGCGCAGAGTTTCGGCTGTTCGCTGTGTGGAGGAAGTCGTTCAGTATGCGGTGAACATCGCCCGCGCTACACGTGCTGCTCAGGGGATTAGCCTCGGTGCCGGAACACGTGGAGCCATCAGTCTTATAAAAGTTGGTAAAGCAATAGCGGTCATGTCTGGTAGAGACTTTGTCACACCAGACGATGTGAAATACGCGGCACTTCCCGTTCTCAGACACCGTATACAGCTAGCTCCCGAGCTCGCTATTAGTGGTCAGAATGTGGATGATGCGCTCAATACAATCATTGCTGGAGTGGAAGCTCCTAGAGTTTAAAGGGAGATTGTTTTGTTCGAGTTTACTCCAATCATGGCTGCTGTGTATCTCGAGTTCTTAATGAACTTAGGGATGTTCGTCGTTGCTCCTATTTTGATCTGTACCATTCTCTGGAGCCAGCTTAAGGTTCGCCCCTCTAAGAAAATTATCTGGGGTATATCCAGCTGGATCGTTACATGGATAGGCTGGCAAGTATTGGGTCACGTAGATGCGGGGTGGGCTGAAATGTTAGAGACTGTCCTCGGCTATGTTTGGAAATATGGACTACTGTTTTTCTTTGGTCTTTTAGTGTTAGATTTCTGTGTGTTACTCGTGCTTCCATCGCCTAGCTCTACACGGAAGATACCTACGAGATTTGCCAGTGGAGTGAGTAGTGAGGTGGAGGTGAAAATATCTAATAACTCTGCCTTCTCGATGGTTGTGATGTTTCATGATGGACTTCCGATGGAAGCCATCTGTAAGGCTCTGCCTTGGAGCGGGGCACTGCCATCACATGGGTATCACAAGATAGCCTACCCGCTGGAATTTAATGAAAGGGGGGACACTATTATTGAAAAGTCTTATCTGGAATACAGAACGCGGTTAGGCATGTGGTCCCGCCAGATTAGAAGTGGTGAGGAGATGGAGACTAAAGTTTACCCTAACTACGAGCCCATTGTTAGATACGCTCTACTAACGATGGAGAGTAGTCCAGATCAGATGGGGATCGTGATGAAAAATCGCATTGGAATGAGTAAGGAATTTCACCAGCTCAGAGATTATCAGCTGGGTGACATGCTTTCACAGATCGACTGGAAGGCGTCATCTAAGCAGAGATCATTGATTAGCCGAGACTACCAAGAGCAGAAAGATCAGAACGTTATCTTAGCGATTGATTGCGGTAGGAGAATGCGCGCCATTGACGATGGGATTCCTCAGTTTGACCATTGCTTGAATGCTATGCTGTTACTTTCATACGTAGCGCTCAGACAGGGTGATCATGTCGGGATCTTAAGTTTTGGTGGCACTGAGCGATGGCTTCCACCAGTGAAGGGTGTGCAATCTATGACCACGATATTAAATCATCTCTACGATTACAAGACGACTCCAAGCCCGAGTGATTTCTCTGAGGCAGCAGAGCGGCTTCTCACTCGCCAGCGCAAACGCGCACTAGTCATCGTGCTCTCTAATGTGAGAGGGGAGGATGGTCAGGAACT
>CALFBV010000190.1 GCA_937951395.1 uncultured Rubritalea sp. | reverse complement strand
AAAGCTCTTGATGACTACCCGGCGTATCCTGAAAACTTGTCGTTATTAGTAAAACTCTCTTGCTCATAATATCTCTTAGTTGCTTGGCTTCTTAAATCATGCCGCATACATTGACCACCAAAAAAACAAAATCACATCCACACAATAACAAAAAATTAAAAATGGAGCGGGTGAAGAGATTCGAACTCTCGACATTGACCTTGGCAAGGTCACGCTCTACCGCTGAGCTACACCCGCATTTGTTATTGGATCCATCTTGATGCCTTTTCTTCTATTTCTAGAAGCAGAGGCGAGGCGTTTTCTACATGATCTGAGATAATCAGCAAGCATTTTTTGTTAAAAAATCGCATTTACAAGCACCGTCTAACACCTAGTTTAGCGATGTGGACAAGCTCACCGAAATCATCAACTACAAGAAACAAGAGGTGGAATCTCTTATTCCCCGCACAGATAAACTCCGCGTTGCTGCGCTGGAAAGAAACGATTTTAAAGGATTCAGATCCGCTCTCGATCTCGGACCTGACCGTCTCGCTGTCATTGCAGAGGTGAAAAAGGCCTCTCCTTCAGCAGGAATTATCGACCCTAACTTCGACGCAGTGCGACAGGCTCAAATGTATATCAATGGCGGTGCTAGCTGCATGTCCATTCTCACTGATGAGCATTTTTTCAAAGGACATCTCTCCTATCTCGCTAGAATCGCCCGTGAGTCCCCTATCCCTTGTCTAAGAAAAGACTTCATCGTGCACAAAGCGCAGATCTACGAAGCTGTGATCTCGGGCGCGGATGCCGTACTTCTCATCGCTGCTGCTATGGATGCAGATAAATTAAAAGATCTCTACAACATCGCGAGAGATCTCCAGCTAGATGTTTTACTAGAGGTTCATAATTTACCAGAAATGGAAACTGCTCTCGATCTAGGCGCAGATCTCATCGGAATTAATAACCGTAATCTCAAGACCTTCACTACAGATCTAGGTGTGACAGAACGCCTCGTAGATGAAGCCCCAGATGACGTCATCCTCGTAAGTGAATCTGGCATCAAGAACCCTGCAGATGCACAGCGTGTGCTGAATGCTGGTGCTAGTGCTGTGCTAGTGGGAGAAACGCTGATGCGTGCTCACACCCCAGCAGATGAGATCCACGCATATTTAGATCTACGAGCTTCCTCTGATGCTTCAGATCCTGACATCATAGAGGCATAACATTTATGCAACTATTTGTGCTCAGCAGAGTTTAACATTACACTTGCCATTATGCCGACCACCAAAATTTCAGACAACTCAGATGACGACAAAAATGACGTCGACGTGGAGTTGATGCTGCGAGTAAAACAAGGTGGAACTCAGGCACATGACGCGTTCCAAAGCTTGATAGAACTGCACCAGAATGCGGTTATTGGAACCGTTGCTAAAATGCTCGGCAATGCGTCCGAGGCTGAAGACATAGCTCAGCAGGTCTTCATCAGGCTTTGGAAATCTGCACCCCGCTATGAAGTCAGAGCTAAGTTCACCACCTTCCTCTACACCATCACCAGAAATCTTGTTTTTAATGAAACCAAGCGTAAACAGCGCAAAAAAGAACACTCACTAGAAGAACAAGAAGAAAACAGCTACGTCCAGATAGAAGACAAGCTCGCTGTCTGCCCAGATCAAGAAATCCTCCAAGCGGAACTAAAACATGAGGTGGATAAGGCAATCCAAACTTTACCAGAAAAACAACGTCTGGCAGTCATTCTGAGACAGTATGAAAGTATGCCATATGAGCAGATCGCAGACGTGCTAGAACTCTCAGTATCCGCTGTAAAAAGCCAGTTATTCCGTGCCAGAACCACACTGCGTGAAGCTCTGAGACAGTATTTAGACTCAAATTAACTCACCTCGATTCTCATCAATGAATAAACTTACCTCTACGTCTATCCTTAGACTTATCATTTTCACCCTTCTCCAGCTCACGGTGACTGCTCAGGCACTACCTCGTGCTGAGAAAATCATTGATTGTCTCAACAACCCCGTCTTCCTCACAGCTCCGGCTGGATCTACAGATGCACTCTACATTTTAGAAAAAGCAGGACGCATCATGATCTATGATCGCAAGACTAAGAAAGTCTTACCGCGTCCATTTCTCGACATCCGAAATCAAATCCACATCAAGATGAACGAGCAAGGTCTGCTAGGCATGGCTTTCTCACCTAACTACAAGGCTGACCGCCGATTTTATCTCTACTACACGGACACGGTAGGAGACACCCAAGTCTCGCGTTTCACCCTACCTATAAATGGAAATGGAGCAACCGAAGAAAAGCTACTCTCTGTCCCCCAAGACTTCAGAAATCACAATGGTGGCTGGATCGGGTTTGGGCCTAGAGGCCTCCTCTTTATAGGACTCGGTGATGGAGGGAGTGGAAATGACCCTAAACAACGTGCTCAAGACAAGACTCAGCTCCTAGGAAAACTTCTACGTATCGATGTCTCAGGTGAGCAAGGCTACGTAATCCCGGAAGACAATCCATTTATCTCAGAGCCAGATAGCCGTGATGAGATCTATGCCTATGGACTGCGCAATCCATGGCGCTGTAGCTGGGATATGGAATCCAACATACTCTACCTTGCAGACGTAGGTCAAAACCACTGGGAAGAGATCAATGCCGTTGAATACGGGACACTCCGCGGAGCAGACTTTGGCTGGAGAACACGTGAAGCTACACATACGACTCCAAAAGAAAAAATAGGTGGTGATAAACCAGATGCAGCTATCGACCCCATTTTTGAATACGACCACGCGGTAGGAAAATCCATCACTGGTGGCTATGTTTACCGTGGAAAAATCAAATCTATCTACGGCCATTATTTCTTCGCAGACTGGGTGAAACCTAAGATCTGGAGTATTACTTATGATGGGAGTGAAATCACTTCTGAAAAGGAGTGGACTAACTATTTCGCCTATCGTGGACGCCCTATCACCCATATATCCTCCTTTGGGACCGACCCGCAAGGAGAGCTTTACATCGTTAGCCATCAGGGAGATATCTATGCGATAGTGGAATAAAATAGCTGAAAATAGCGTTTCTAGTGACAAAATTCTAATTTCATTGGTCTAAAGGGCTGTATGGTAAGTGCCCGTCGCGCTTACCTGAAACAACAACAATGAAATTACTATGTTTGAAATTTATCAAAGCGAAAAAACTAAACAATTCCACTACAGACTAAAAGCGGCGAATGGACAAGTCGTCCTAAGCGGGCAGGCCTATAAGGACAAAGCAAGTTGCGAAAATGGCGTAGAATCTGTGCTTAAAAATGGAGCAGACGAGAGCCGCTACGAAGTCAAAGAAGCGTCAGATGGCAGAAAATATTTCGTCTTAAGGTCATCCAATGGACAAATCATCGCACAGAGTCAGATGTACAAGTCTGAAAGTGGCCTTAAGAATGGCATCATGTCAGTAGGTAATAACATTGCAGACTCTCGCATCAAAGCTCTTTGCTAATAAGCAATAAATCGCTCGGTTTTACAATCGGCTAAACATCCTCACCGATCATCCATCCCTTGTTGCTATCATAGTATCAAGGGATTTTTTGGTTTAAATGCAGAGACAAAAAATAGCTCATTTTACATGCTCTTTACAAAGTGGACTCTGTTTTCTGTCTATGGTAGTGTTACACCATGAATACAACTACAATCCTAGTCGCAGAAGACGACCCAGCTGTAAGGCAGGGAGTGGTCGATGCTCTAACATTCTCAGGCTACCACGTGATGGCAGCCGCGGATGGAAGGCAGGCCATGAACTACGCCTTGTCCACCCAGTATGATTTATTATTACTGGATTTAGTAATGCCACATCATAGTGGCTTCGAAGTCCTAGAGGCGCTCAAGCGTAATCGACCAGGACAACCCGTCATCATCCTCTCTGCTCGCGGAGAAGAGGCGGACCGAGTCCAAGGCCTGAAAATGGGCGCGGATGATTACGTCGTGAAGCCATTCAGTGTGCGCGAGCTGCTCGCCAGAGTGGATGCCGTGCTACGCCGGTCCAATGAACGAGCCCCGAGAGTGGAAGAATTTCACTTCTCTAGTGGCACATGCAGCTTCTCACGGAGAGAAATTCTCTACTCAGAAGATAACACGAAGGAAGAGCTCTCAGACAAAGAATCTGAGCTGCTTCTCTACCTCGTTTCAAACTCAGGCAGAGCAATAGCTAGAGATGAAATACTCAGACAGGTCTGGAATCTAGATCCTAAAGGCATCTCTACCCGCACCATTGACATGCACGTAGCTCACCTCAGAAATAAACTTAAAGACGAAAATCAAAGCATCCTTCAAACCGTCCGCGGCAAGGGATACATGATCGCCTCATAAGTCTTAAGCTAAAGAAATGAATAAAACATCCACTATCTGGATCATCGCAGCACTCTGCGTGATCATTGTACTTACCGCCTTTGGGGTCATCACTAACGGGATGATCCAGAAAGACGTCCAGCACTCACAACAGATAGTGGACGCCCACCGAGAGGGCCGCATCAGACTCGCCATGTGGCGCTTAGACACCCTCGCTGCATCAATCATTGCTGACGAGGACGACCGCTCTATCTATGAATTTAAAAATCCAGAACTGATCAAACACCCTGACCCGGCTCTGACTAGAAATGTAAATCCATTTTATTACCAGACGCCTGAGACAGCGAATCTCTACTGGAGTCTGGAACCTAGTAAAAAACACACCGTAAACTCCCCTCAAGTCTATGGAGAAAAATACCTAATTGGAAACAGCATTGATCCAGCATTTAACCGGGAAAACGTAATACAACTAGATCAGCTCAAAGGCATACTATCCGCAAAAACTACAGACGCTGCAGCCTCTCTCCTGCCGAACTGTGACAATATCTCTCTGACCTGCGCCGCGGCTCATGTCTCGCTCAATAACTGGGGAGCATCTCAGAAACCTGAGCTCCCTCCCGTGCAGAAACAAGATTTTAGTTACAATAGCTATTCTCAGAACACCAAGAGCCAAGGAGCAATCGACCAATCGCTGAATGCGCCAGGCGAACAACAAAAGCTCACCTTAGCTGATAAAGACAGCCGCCAAAAAGCAGTCACCAGAATCTCTAGTAACAAGCGAACCACTGAATGGGCTAACAACATCAATCAAACCAAAGAAAAGCTTCCCCCTAAGCTTACTAAACATACAGAACCTAACAGCAATTCAGAGTTTTTTCATAAACAAGAAGAACCTTTCTCTACTCCCTTCAGCCCACTCTGGCTCGAAGGAGAGCTCATGCTCGTAAGAAAAGTCAGTGAACCCAGCAGTGACAGTGTACAGGGGGTCTGGATCAATAAGACCATTCTTATAGAAAAACTGCTGAAAGAAATTCATGACCTCTTCCCCCACGCTAAGTTAGTCCCCATAGATCAAGACATCGTAGGTCTACTCAAGGGACACAAAGCGAAGGGTGATGAGACAACCATGCTGAGCTTACCTCTACAACTCATCCACAATGATCTCACTCTAGTAACTGCCAGCCACACCGACTACATTTATAGTCCTATTGGCCTAGCCTGGCTCGGTGCCATCTTAGCCATTATTGCCTGCTATTTCATGCTAAAGAGCGTCTTGAAAATGTCTGAGAGAAGAGCTGCATTCGTTTCCTCAGTCACCCATGAGCTCAGGACCCCACTCACTACATTCAGACTCTACTCAGATCTACTATCATCTGGAATGGTGACCGATAGGGAAAAACAGCAAAACTACCTCACCACCCTCAAGCACGAGTCAGAGCGACTCACTCATTTAGTCGAAAATGTACTCTCCTACTCTCAGATTGAGAAAGGCAGCGCTAAGGCCAAGGTGGAAAGCATCTCGCTCTACGAATTCATCCAGCGCATCGAACCACGCCTCAACGAGCGCGCAAAGGAGGATGAAATGTTCGTCAATACCGTCTTCTCTGACAGCTCATCTGATGAGGCACTACGAATAGACATCACCGCTGTGGAGCAGATCATCTTCAACCTCGTAGACAATGCCTGTAAATATGCTTCCTCTGAAAAACACGGAAAAGAAATCACCTTACTAGCGGAAGTAAAAAATAAGAAAATAAACATCCAAGTCTGTGACCAAGGCGACGGAATAGCTCGCTCAGAACAGAAGCGCCTCTTCAAGCCATTCCACAAATCCGCCAAAGAAGCGGCACACACAAAACCCGGTGTAGGTCTCGGCCTAGCCCTCTGCAAACGCCTAGCCAAAGCCATGCGCGGAGATCTCACCATAGCGAAAAACAGCAAAACTAAAGGTGCGTGTTTCCAACTTAGCTTACCTAGGTAAGAAGCTCTTTTACGATCTCTTTCCACTCATCCATCATACTAACAGTCTCCTTAGGAATGCGCTTATCAGCCTTCAGATACCAATATCTTGCATTTGACTTATCACCCTCTTCACGGTGCATCATCGCGTGAATCCATGAGGCTCCTGGCTCAGGTAACTTTTCTACAAATTCATGTGCATCCTCCCATTTGCCAATACCTACCAAATAAAGGCAACGTTCCGTCTCATTAGTGAAGATCGGTTTATTAGCAGTCTCCACCGCTATGATCATATCTTTTGCTCTCATAATTTTTTTGATTTAATGTTAAATAAATTTCATAGCCTTCCCAACCGCATCAAGCGTGTCGTCAATATCGCCAAAGCTATGCGCCATACTGATAAATCCTGTCTCATACGGGCTAGGTGCGAAGTAAACTCCCTCGTCTAATAGCGCCCAGAAAAATCTCTTGAAGGCCTCCATATCAGCACCTTGGACATCATCCATGTTGATGATTTCCTTATCCGTGAAGAAGAGACAGAACATTGATCCTACCCGATTTAATGTATAGTTTAAACCATTTTCTTTCAGTAACGCTCTGAGTCCAGCTTCAAGCCTCGCACCTAAAACCTCTAGATGATCCCAGCCCTTCGCTTTCTCCAGTTCCCTGAGTTGGCGTAGTCCTGCGGCCATCGCTAGAGGATTTCCACTAAGTGTTCCCGCTTGGTATACTGGGCCGATAGGGGCTAAGAAATCCATGATTTCCGCCTTACCTCCAAAGGCTCCTACCGGCAGCCCACCACCGATTACCTTTCCCATACAGGTAAGGTCTGGGGTTACTCCTACTAGCTCCTGCACACCACCACGCGCAACGCGGAAGCCAGTCATTACTTCGTCAAAAATCAGCACAGCACCGTAGCGGGTGGCGATTTCTCTGAGAAATGCTAAGAAGCCTTCCTTAGGCATGATGAGTCCCGCATTAGCTGGGATAGGTTCTAAAATAATCGCTGCCACTTGATCCCCTATTTCCTTAAAAACCGCTTCAACAGCCTCAGGTTTATTAAAAGGAACCGTAATCGTATGCTTCGCAAAATCTGCAGGAACTCCAGCGCTGTCCGGCTCGCCATGCGTCAGAGCACCTGAGCCTGCTGAGACTAACAGATGATCCACATGCCCATGATAGCAGCCTTCAAATTTAAGTACCTTATCGCGTCCTGTATAGCCACGTGCTAGACGGATAGCAGACATAGTCGCCTCTGTGCCAGAGTTCACCATGCGCACTTTTTCTACGCTAGGAACCCAGTCCACAATCGTCTGAGCCATTTCTATTTCCCATGGATTAGGTGCTCCAAAAGAAACGCCATCCTTAGCCACCTCATGAATAGTCTGCGTGATTACGATAGGTGCATGCCCAAGAATAGCAGGCCCCCATGTCCCTATGTAGTCTATATAAGTCTTACCATCCACATCAGTGATCCGACTCCCATGAGCCTTTCTGACAAAAAAGGGGTCTCCATCTACGTTTTTAAACGCTCTAACAGGAGAATTCACCCCGCCTGGTATGATTTCTTTTGCCTTAGCAAACAGCTTCTTTGAAATAGGTCCGGTCATTTGAAATATAAAAATTAAATATTGAAAGCTGAATCTACCAGCAAACCATTCAACACACAAGACAACTTTACAGAGATAATACCTAGGACGATCTAACTAGGCAGAGCCTTAGCCTTGTTGAGCTTTGCTCTTCATGCTTCCTTACTATGATACCATCACAATATGACACCACCTTTCACCCTCACAGCGAAAATACTCAATTACTTAAAATCAAACCGTTTACT
>CALFBV010000189.1 GCA_937951395.1 uncultured Rubritalea sp. | reverse complement strand
GGTCGGTCTTATTAGTGGTTTACCTCTGAAATCTAGTCCTGCTGCAATGCGTGGTCGGAGCCCTCAAGAACCATGGATTATTTATCAAGCTTTAGCGAAGTCATTTGAAATAAAAGATCTAAGCAACAGTCCTGAGAAGATCGATTCAAAAATCACGAGTTTGCTGGTGTTACATCCGCAGAATATCAGCAAAGAAACTGAATACGCAATAGATCAGTATCTATTACAGGGAGGGACGGTGATAGCTTGCTTGGATCCACATTGCTATGCCGCAAATTCAGGTTATGGTGGCACAAGTAGCTCCGATTTGCCAAATCTATTGAAAGCTTGGAATGTCAGTTATGACTCATCAAAGGTCTTATTTGATCACAAATACCGTACTGCCTTGCAGGGAGGGATCACTTCTCCAGTATTTCTGAGCTTAAATAGAGACTCTATTGTAAATGAGAAAGAGATTGTCACCGAAGGGCTGAATGACTTGGTGATGGTGATGACAGGTAGTTTCAGAGGAGGGAGTAAGGATCTGGAGGTAGAACGCCTTATTAGCTCATCGGAGCAGTCAGGTCTCATGGACTCCATAGAAGCTGCTGATATTAGAGGTAGTGCTCGTAGAATGCCCAATCAGCCAATAGATGGCGGATTCCATACATTGGCGATGCGACTCAAAGGGAACTTTAAAACAGCTTTCCCAGATGGTAATCCTAAGAAGGGAGAAAAGAAAACAGAAGATGAGGAGGATGAAAAAGATATAAGCTCTGAAGAAGCCGATCCAGAAATGGCTAAGAAAGAAATATCCGTTGAAAATGATGGAGAGAAAGAGATTCATTTGGAGGAATCGAGTGGCAAAGGATCTGTTGTTCTCATTGCAGATGCAGATTTTATTGCCAATCCATTTTCCTATCGCATGTCTAACATCATGGGAATGCAGGTGGTCGAGCCTGTTAATGGGAACTCCTCCTTGTTCCTCAATATTGTTGATCAGACCTTAGGTTCTAAGCATTTAATTGGAGCACGGGGTAGAGTGTCAACACGTCGTCCGTTCACGGTAGTAGAGGAAATGGAGTCTGAATTTGAGCGAAATGTGGGTGAGAAAATTGCTGAAATCGAATTGAAGCAGTCTCAAACAATCAGTAAGATACGCCAGCTTGAGTCACAAAGAACGCAATCAGGAAGTTTCTCATTGAGTAAAGACTCAGCAAAAGAAATAGAAAAACTTAACGCAGAACAGGTCTCATACGCCAAAGAAATTAGAACCATGCAGAAAGGGCTAAAAAGTCAAAAAAGTAGCCTCGCAGGTAAAATGATTCAGGTTACGATTATTCCTATCATTAGTCTGGTTGTTCTCACAGGAGTCGCTGTGTGGAGTATTCGTAAACGTCGTTCAGCTGCTACAGTATAACTCTAAACACTAAATAAAATAATTAATTATGTCTATTAAATCACTTATCAGTTTATGGGTAATAGCCATTACTCTTTTGGTTGTTACACTCACTATACGGTCTAATCAAAATGTAGAGGTTAGCTCAGACACAAAGATACAAGTAGGGAAAGCATTACTGAGTCATTTGGACTCTGACCCTATCCGAGAAGTTAAAATCCATTCCAAGGAGAAATCTAAGCACTTCAAAAAAGTCGGAGATAGCTGGGTGATACCTAACAAAGAGGATTTTCCTGCAAACTCGCAAAAGGTGATCCGAGAGTTGACAGGCTTGTTTGACTCTAAGGTGTCTCAACCTTTGAAAACTTCGGATAAATATCATGAGAGGTTTGGAGTAGATGAAAAATCGGGATCTCTAACAAAAGTAGAGTTTTATGATAAACAAGGGAATACGATAGAAAAGGTCTATCTTGGAAACATGATCAAAGGCGCTCCTAGCAATCCCATGATGGGAGGATCTAGTTATCCTATCGGGAGGAAAGCGAGGCTGGATTCTGAACCGGACACAGTTTACTCCCTTAGCCAGACACACACGGAGTTGGAAAGTGAGATAGGTGATTGGTTAAATAAAAAGTTTCTTGTGATAGAAAATATCCAATCGATTTCTAAAGAGGTGACCGCTAAAGCGAAAAAAAATGAAGGCTGGAAAATGTTTGATCCTGCTCGCAAGGCATTGCCTTACTTTGGATTTAGTCTCATGTCGACGGTCGAGGATGGCTGGACACTGAGTAAAACTAAAAAAGACGAATCTTTTGCCCTTATCAATACACCAGAGGGAAAGCAAGTGAAGCAAAGTGCTGTTGATCAATTTAAATCGTTATTAAGTAGTGCTCCCTTTGAAGAGGTTCTTGGGAAGAAATCTTTGAGTGAGTGGCTTGAAAAGCGCCCAAGTAGTCAGGTGTATAAATATTCTATCACCACATTTGATGGATTTACTTATAAGATCCAACTTTCTCCAGAGAGTTCAGAAAAAAAGGATACTAACTATGTCCTTTCTTATGAGGTGGACCGTAAGATCCCAAAGAACTCTGAAGCAAAAAAAGAATCTGAGGACGATAAAAAGGAACAGAAAAAACTAACAGAGAAATTAGAGAGCCAGAGAGTATTTAGTCAATACCTTTACATAGTTCAGCGCAGTAATATTGAGCCATTACTACGAAATAAAGAAGACTTTCTAGAAAGTCTTCCTGATCCTGAAACTAATAAGAAAGCATCTGAAAAAGTTGGGGATGAAGTAGAATCTGATGAAATAAAGCAAGAATGAATACCACTAGAAGCCTTATTAGAATTATCATTTCTTTTCTTAAACTACTGATCCAACATACTGTAAAATAAACATAATAGATAGAATGAAGAGCAAACAGAAAAGCAGACTAAAATGGATGTTACTACCATGTTTCATTGGTTTAACTTGTTACTTTTCCTCTGAGCGCACGAAGGGCGCAGATGGGCTGAATGTAAATATCGATAGTCATCCCATTGATCGCTCCAATGGTGCAAGCTACGCTAGTATGTTAGAGCAGGCACAGAAGTCTGTGGTTTCTGTATATACTGCGGAATTAGTTCAATACTTACGCTATAGTGGCTCATCAAGGGATGATTTACTCCGAGAATTCTTAGGACTACCTCCTATGAATAGAAGAGGCTCGAATGTTGAAACGCACAAAGTTCCTCAAGGAGTAGGTTCTGGTGTGATTCTGAATGCCAATGGTTATATTATTACTAATAACCATGTCATTTCTAATCAGCAAGGTGGAGTGGCAGATGAAATTCTTGTGCGGTTAAGTAGTGGTAAGGAATATAAAGCACGAGTTGTAGGTCGTGACTCTAAGACAGATGTCGCTGTGCTTAAGGTAAATGCAAAGGGGCTGTCTTTCGCTAAGGTCGCCAATAGTGAACAAGCCAAAGTTGGTGATGTTGTGTTCGCAATCGGCAATCCTATGGGGGTAGGTTTAACTGTTACCAGTGGTATTATTTCTGCTAAAAATAGAAATATAGGTGTCTATGGAATGGATGGATATGAGAACTTTATCCAAACAGACGCATCCATTAACCCAGGTAATTCAGGAGGAGCATTAGTCGATATAAAGGGACGTTTGATTGGCATTAATTCAGCCATTGTGTCTCGCTCAGGTGGAAATGTGGGTATAGGTTTCGCTATTCCATCTAATCTTGCAGTGAATATTAGCACTCAGCTTACTAAAACAGGCAAAGTGAACCGCCGAACAATAGGGGTGTATATAGCTCCTATTTCAGAAGCTGAAGCTCAGCATTTAGGGCTGAGTAAGAAATCTGTAGTGGTTCAGAGAGTGTTGGCTGATACCGCTGCGGCTAAAGCTGGCATATTACCTGGCGATGTGATTACTCATATTAATGGTAGAGGTCTAGAAGGAGCAGGAGGTCTTAGATCGTCTATTGCGCACTTAAAAAAAGGAGATGTTATAACAATTGATCTTTGGCGGAATAATAAACATCGAGTAAAGTTATCTATTGAGTAATTTTTTATACTCTTTTCATGGACTGGGCCGCGGGCTTGGTTTACGAATCTTAATGAGATATTCAGGAAGGAATAATACAGGAACTTATACTTATGAACGAGATTACTTTTGCACAGCCAGTATGGATTCTGATTGGTTTGATTATAACTATAGGAATGATTATTTGGTTTGTCCTTTCCGATAAAAGGAATAAACTGGCCTTGGAAAGCTTTATTACAGGAAAGCTTTTGGCGAAATTACGTTCCAGTATTTCCAGACCGAAGCGTTGGATAAAGAGAGCGAGCTTGGTGATTTGCACAGCGCTTTTATTTTTGACGTTGGCTCGTCCTCAGCTTGGACATGAATTGAAAGAGGTAAACAGAAAGGGGATCGATATACTTTTCGCGATTGATGCTTCGCGTTCAATGTTGGCTGAGGATATTCAGCCTAACAGATTAGAAAGAGTGAAGATGGGGGTTATGGATTTTGTGAACCAACTTGAGGGTGATCGTGTGGGCTTGCTACCTTTCTCAGGGAGTTCATTTTTACTTTGCCCTTTTACCTTGGACTATCGGGCTTTTGAGCAGTCTTTGAATGCCATTACCACTGAAATAATCCCTAAAAAGGGAACTGATTTAGCAAGCGCGATTAATGAAGCATCTAGCATTTTTGAGGAGGCTGGAAACAATCATCGGATTCTCGTGGTAGTGACTGACGGGGAAGATTTACAGGGAGAGGCTCTGGAGGCAGCGAATAATGCGGTGAAGCAAAATGTTATTGTTTACTCACTTGGGGTCGGATCAGAAGAGGGAGAGCTGATTCCCATTTCACATCCTCAATACGGAACGGATTACCTGAAAGACTCATCTGGCAAACTAGTCCGAACAAAACTGGATGAAAAAGGGTTGAAAAAAATCGCTGAAATTACAGGTGGAATCTATGCTCCATTCGGTAAGGGTGGGGAGGGATTAAGGAAAATCTATCAAGAAAAACTAAGTTTAGTTCCTAAGGAAGAACTCAAGCAACGAATACAGAAAGTAGCGATAGAAAGGTATCAATGGCCCTTGGGTGGAGCTATAGCATTACTGGTTGTCTCGATGATGATCGGCGACCGCCGTAGGCTGTCGAAGAAGAGTAGCTTGAGGCAACAGCAAGCTTCGGTTACGATAGTCATTATTTTCTTTATTGTTAGCCTAGTTGAAGTGCGTGCTGAAGATGGAAAGGAGGCTTACAATGAGGCAATTAAAAAGTATCAATCGGGGGAGGCTTCCGATGCTGAAGGTCTATTTCAACAATCAATTGAGCAAAGCGATGACCTAAGTCTGCAATCTAACTCATATTATAATATGGGGAACGCTCTATTCAAGCAGGGAGCTACTCTCCTTTCTAATGGTGATGTCGAGGAAACGATCAAGCTGTGGGAGAAAAGTGTTACCGCTTATGAAGGTTCTCTTGCTCTCGATACATCAGATGAAGATGCTGAGAAAAATCGAGAGTATGTGCAGAAGAAAATAGACGAGCTAAAACAGCAGAAAATAAACGAAGATCAGCAACAGAAGGATCAAAATAAAAAAGAGCAGAAAGATCAGGACAAGCAGGAAAAGGACGAAGAAAACAAGGGAGATCAAAGTAAAGAGGAGCAAGACGAGGGCAAACAGAGTAAAAGCAAGGAGAGTAAAAGTGAACAGGGGAAGAGTGAGCAAAGTAAGGGAAATCAAGGAAAAGATAAGAGCGAAAAAGGCGAGGGAGGTCAGGGTAAGGAAGAGAAAACTCAAAGCGATGATGCCAAAGCTCAGAATGGAGATGAAGAAAGGCCATCTGATGAGAATCTTTCTGAAAAGGAGGGAGCTACTTCACTAAATGAAGAGCGCCGTGCAGCAGGCAAGATGACAAAAGAAGAGGCGCTTCAGCTGCTCAAGTCTCTTGAGGGCGATGAAGAGCGTGTGCTCGTTGTTCCTGCTCGCAAAGGGCATCCGAGTGATCCTGATAATACAACAAAAGGTAAAGACTGGTAATTAGATAAGCTCGAACTCTTAACGAAATCATGAAAACAAGAAATCTTATCTTCCTCATAACTATTACTTTAGCTGGATTATTTACTAGCGCGGTTGCAGCACCGTCAGTTTCGGTCACATTGGAGCCTAAGACGATACCATTGAATGAGACTGCGAGGTTCACTGTGAATATTAAGAACGGGGAACGAAATGCTGTGCCTCAGCTAGCTGAGATAGATAATCTTACCTTCATCCCGGCTGGTCAGTCTAGTCAGATTCGCATCGTCAATGGAGATATGACTTCTGTGACTAACTATAGCTACCAAATTACAGCTACTAAGGAAGGTCAGTATCAAATCCCAGCTGTGACGGTGCAATCTGGAGGTCAGCAGTATAGCAGTAATTCTCTCAAACTTACAGTCACTGCTCCACAGAAAAATGCTTCGCAGCCGCCTCTTCAGCATGGTGATCAATTAAGTGATGAAGAAAAAAAACAAACAGCGTTTCTAACCATTAATCGTGCTGATAACAAAGGTAGAGAACATCTCTATGTCGGAGAATCCACTCCTGTGTTGATTCGCGCTTATCTTCGCTCAGGACTCCGTGTTCGTGCTCTTAGCAAACCGTCGGTATCTAGCGAAGCATTCACCCTTTCAGCATTGAGTGACGAACCAGAACAGAGCACAGAGGTTCTTGAAGGTATTCGCTATCGCGTCTTTAGCTGGTATGGAAATCTCTCGGGTATAAAGGCTGGTGACTATGATCTAACAACTGATCTCAAAGCCACGCTGAGTGTGCCTAGTAAACGGTCAACCAACAGAAGGCGGAGCAATGATCCATTTGACGATCCGTTTTTTGATAGTTTTTTCACCCAATATGAAAGCAGAGACATTACTTTCACTAGTGAACAGAAGAAGACCAAGGTGATCACACCTCCTCTGAAAGGTCGTCCAGATTCATTCACTGGAGCAGTGGGGCAATATAAGATCAAGGCTAGTTCACTTCCATCTTCTCTTGAAACTGGAGAAGCCACCACACTCAAAGTATCCATTGAAGGAAAAGGAAATTTCGATCGAGTTGACAAACCAACTCTTATTCCATCAAAAACTTGGAAGACCTACAAGGCAAAGACTGATCTTGAAAGTGGAGACATCGTTGACTTTCATGCCAGAAAAAACTTTAGCGTTCCTGCCGTGGCTACCGATCCTGGGGAGTTCGAAACCTTTTTTCAGTTCAGTTTCTTTGATCCAGAAACAGAAGAATACAAAACGGTGGAAACAGCGAAGCACAAAATTAAGGTGTCAGGAAAAGCTGTTTCTATGACTGATCCGTTGATCACAGCTAAAGAAACCCCAGTAGCTGGCGATGAACAAAGTTTGCCTGTTATTAAGGAAAATATAGGTTCTTTGTTTTCTTCTACTCCAGAACTTTATCAGAAACCTTGGTTCAAAGGGCTCATTGCTATG
>CALFBV010000188.1 GCA_937951395.1 uncultured Rubritalea sp. | reverse complement strand
CTTAGTAGGCATTCTTCACGAGCGTAATGAGCACCTCACATTCCGCGACCACGCGAATGATTAGTAGAACTTTTTAGTTTCTCCAGTCTTGTTGTAGTGAGTCCACTTCTACTGTTAATACCAGCGGAGCTCCTAATCTGGGGTTCAGGTAATTTCCTCTCGTCCTCGGAGCCAGCCTGTTAAGCTGAGTCTCGGTCGGCTGGAGGGCAGAACCTCATGCCAGAAGTCAGCACTTCTAAAGATGACCACTTTGCCAGCTTCAGGAAGAACATCTATAAAAGGACCTGATACACCTTTCTCGCTATCAGTGTAGATACGAAGTTCACCACCATCTGTGTCTTCCCAATCTTTATTCAGGTAGACGATGATGGATACCTCACGAGCGAGAGTTTTAGCATGCCTATCGAGGTGGGCTTTATAGAATCCCTCAGCAGGGTATCTAGCCAGATGCCCCTCGTATGAGCATACAGGTAGAAAGAGCTGACTACGGAATAGTTCAGAAAGAGTATTCATCCCTGCTATCCATGTTTCAGCTATGGATCCGACGCTATCTGGATCAAGCCAAAAGATGGAATCACTCCTAATCTCTGATCGGATCTGCGTTTCCTGGCCTGAGCCCACTCCTGCTCTCACAAATTCGTCTTCTGATTCCTTGGCCTCCATCAGCTCAATAAGATCTTGTTGAGTTTCACTACTCAGAAGATGAGGGAATACGCCATAACCTGGCTCCGCTATCGCATCGATGAGAAGATCCATGGACGCTGAGTCGATAGGAAATGTAGGTTGTTTCATTATGAAATTTTCATGAGAGGTTTTCCTGCCTCTTGATCAGAAGCCTTGTCGATGACCTTGGCGATAAATGGGGAAGTCATAGCACGGAGCAGTGCACTGTAATTGAGCTGAAAAGAGATCTCAGAGCCGATCTCTAGCCCACCGTTATAATCAGTGACATCCATCACCAGGTGATCACTACTCGCGGCTAAGATCTTCATCCCTTGAGGAGGCTCTAGCCCCTCTGGATCTGTGTCTTGCCTTCCTATCGCTAGGATGGCTTGGGTAATGTCACCTCTATCAGAGCTCGGCAGAATTTCTCCAAAAGCTGATTGCGCAATGCTTCCCCATGGCTGAGATGGTTTAGTTTTCAGCTCTATCACTTCTGCTACCAATGTGATGGCATCAGTATGCAGCCCTGTAATCACCTTCCTGTGGAGAGGCTCACAACCGAGAAGCATAGATTCGCCTAGACGTAAATTATTGATGCGTCCTGTATCCGCTCCACTGAGAGCCCACTCTAGATTTGCGGAGTTACCTCCTGAGACCGTGTTCACAATAGGACCAAATATAACATCGATAGAATCCGCCAAGGCTGAGAGCTCAGCCATATTTCGGAGATCAGGTGAAACGCCACTTCTGCAAGCGAGATTCGTACCAATGCCCATGAAGACAACATTGGGGAGACTTAGCACAAGCCATACATAGTCTTCTAACTTCTCCGGCATGATACCTTCTCGGAGATCTCCCAGTTCTACCATGAGCACAATCCCGTGAACCTTGTTGATGTCTTTCGCCGCATCCGAGAGCTTACGAATGATGTCAATTTCTGTATTAAAGCTCACATCAGAGAGCTCCACAATGGTAGCTACCTGACTCAGCATCGGAGTGCGGATGAGAATCATGGGAGCCGTAATCCCAGCTCCCCTCATCGTGGCAATATTCTCTATTCTGGAATCCCCTAGACCGATGACACCAGCTTGCAGCCATGCGTTCGCTATTTCTGGTGTCCCTAGCATCGCTTTAGTGACCCCCGTGACTGAGATGCCCTTTTTACGAAGCCTCGTGACTAGAGAGCGAGCGTTATGCGAAATTTTATCGAGAGTGATCTCTACGCGCGGGGCGGACTTGTGAGTTAATTTGATGCTGCGCCCCTTACTCCTATATCAGGAAAGGCTGAAAGCACCATCTCCACCAAGTGTTGGACAGGCTGTGTCAGAGCATCAGTGACAGGGATTCCTAACTCCTGTTCATAATCTTCTATAGAAGAAGTAATCTCATCCTCAGTCATGTTTTCATGGTTGAGTGTCAGACCGATGACTTTCGTTTTCGCAAAGGTTTCTATCAGGTTGATTTCAGAACTAGGGCTGGGCATCAGCATGTGGCCGAAGTCACATCGGTGCTCCCGCTTAGGCGCATGCTGCAGGATCACTGCCTGAGGGCAGCTCCCACGGATGATAAAGCTAGAGGTGGAATAGGCGGGATGGCTGAGCGAGCCTTGACCCTCGATCAAGATGATATCGGGATTTTCGTTTTCATAAGCCTCGATGATCGTCCCCTCTAGCTCTCCTGCGCAAAACTGTGAAGGAACCGCATCCAGAGCTAATCCGTAGCGCGCTCCCTGTATTAAGCCAGTCTGACCAGTGCCTATCATCACCGCCTTGATCCCTCGTTCATTGAGTGCTTTCGCTATAATGGTTGCGGTGGTGCGTTTGCCAATGGCACAATCAGTCCCTAATATCGCTATTCTTGGGCAGGCAACCTCATAGATCCTTCCGCTAAACACTCTAAGATCTTTCTTATCACGGGGTTTTCTCACATCACGTATGACCACATTTGCTTTCGCACTCGCCTCCGCAAACTCTGGATCTTCATTCAGAAATTCATGCAGTCCGTTGACGATGTTCATGCCGTGTTCGATCGCTCGTAGTAACAGCTTTCTTTCCGTAGCTGAGAGCATGCCACTCGCTGGTGCTATGCCAAATATAAAATGGTCAGGGACTCGGTCCATTTGAGCTAAAGCCTCCTCTAGGTCTTGATGAATAGGGATACCGTTTGGCTTGCCGTCTAGAAACTCACCAGCATCTTGACCAGCCTTCTCGCTATCAATGATGGAAAAAATTTCGTATTTTTCCGAGTGCCGGACTAAACCATTAGCAGTCTTTCCATCAATCCCGCCAAAGTTACCTTCACAATAAACGATGGCAGTTTCAGTCCTGCTAGAATTGTCAGAGCTTGCGTGCTCGCTAGAGGAATTAGACGTTAGTTGAAGAGATGGTAAAATAGACATAGATAATAGAGTGAGGTTCAAATGAAGTGCGAAATAAACATGGTTGTAAGTTATTTAAATTCAGTAACTTTTAAAAAACATAAGATGAGTCAGCCTTGTATCACGGATCAGCCATATAGATAGAACTATTTTTTCATGAATCACAAAACTGAATATACACTACAGCATCGCCAGCACAGAATCTAGTGGCTTTGCAGCCATAGCTCCTCCAGTGTATTGTTTTAACTAGCTATCTCCTGAGAGGAGATCATCTGCACAGCCTAGGGTTTCAACACTAGGAGTGTTGAACTCTAGAAAAAACGATTGCATTGGCACATTGGAAACATAGAGTTTTTTTATCAGATGATTTGATGAACTTATGAAAGCTTTAGACATAGTCTATGAAGACAAACATATAGTGGTGGTGAATAAGCCTAGTGGGTTGCTTTCTATTCCCGGTAGAGGGATTGAGAAGTTAGACTCTGTTACCACTCGGTTGAAGGAGATCTGTCCTCATTGTATCGAGCAGCCTGCTGTGCATCGTTTGGATATGGATACATCTGGGCTGATGGTGCTGGCTTTGGAAGCTGTGGGACATCGTAACCTATCGATTCAGTTTCAAGACCGGAAGATTTATAAACGCTATATTGCTGTGCTAGATGGGGTGTTAGATGCTAATTCAGGGCGTATAGAGTTACCGTTTAGGCTAGATGTCGATAATCGACCATTGCAAATCTATGATGAAGAATACGGCAAGATGGGAATCACAGAGTGGCGGACCTTGGAGGTGGGTGATGGTCTGACTCGAGTGGAGTTTGTGCCGTTGACTGGACGTACTCATCAGCTTCGAGTGCATGCAGCTCATAAAAAGGGGCTTGGCGTGCCAATCGTGGGTGATCTTTTTTATGGAGTGGGACCATTCCTCTGTGATCTACAGCTACATGCTACGGAGCTGAGGTTCAAACACCCAGTTACGGGTGAGGGGATGACCTTTATCAAAGAGCCTATTTTTTAAGAGTATTGAGGTCCAAAAGCAACGTTGATTTCTCTGGGACCATTTGAATAGTTATTGTGGGGCAATAGCGATGCGAAAGAGTGAGAGTAGCAAGGCAGGAAAAAGACGCATTGCGGACTATGCAACTCATGACTAACGCAGCTGACCATCGCCAGTACTGGTTTCTTGGTAGTTCGTGCCGTTGATGTTGAGTCGGACGGAGGCTACTGGTTTGAGTTCGAACGTCTTCCAGGAAGATTTTTGCGATGCTTAACTTCTCATGCACGGAGGATGACACCCCGGATGTTTGTTCTCCATCCCAGCGGGCATGAAGAAGTGGACTAAAGTCGATCTCTAGTAGAAGCTGGTCTTTTCCCAAGCTTCGATTTTATCTTGGTTACTTAATAGGAAATCGATATCGTCATAACCATTGGCTAAGCAATTTTTCTTGTAGCCATTGATTTCGAATCTCTCAGATTCTCCTGTAGAGTGGAGAGTGATAGTCTGTTCCTCAAGCTTCACGGTGACCTTAGTGGATGGATCACTCTCGATAGCAGCAAAGAGCTTAGCAAGGAATGTCTCTGAAACTTGAACAGGAAGGACGCCGTTGTTGAGTGCATTGGCCTTAAAGATGTCTGCGAAGAAGCTGGAGACAACGACGCGGAACCCGTAGCCAGCGATAGCCCAAGCAGCGTGTTCACGGCTGGAGCCGCTTCCGAAGTTTTTACCTCCTACGAAGATTTCGCCAGAGTAGGTAGGGTCGTTGAGAACGAAATCCTGCTTAGGTTGGTCTTGTTTGTCGTAGCGCCAATCGCGGAATAGGTTGTCGCCAAATCCTTCCTTAGTCGTTGCCTTGAGGAAACGTGCTGGGATGATTTGGTCAGTATCCACGTTCTCGATTGGAAGAGGGATGCATGTGGATGTTAGAACTGAGAATTTTTCTATAGGCATGATTTAAATAGTAAAAAGTGAGTGAAAAATAGTGAATAGATTAAGCAAGTGCAGGTTCCTGCATGAGTGTGCGTGGATCAGTTACTTCTCCAGTGATTGCAGCAGCAGCGGCTGTGAGGACACTAGATAGTAGGGTGCGTGCTCCAGGACCTTGGCGGCCTTCGAAGTTTCGGTTAGAAGTAGAGACGGAATATTTCCCAGCAGGGATTTTATCGTCATTCATAGCAAGACAAGCTGAGCAACCAGGTTGGCGCATTACGAAGCCTGCCTCGGTGAGTATGTCAAAGAGTCCTTCTTCACGTGCTTGCTTCTCTACCTGACGGCTGCCTGGGACAATCCAAGCAGTGACGTGATCCGCTTTCTTTTTGCCTTTAATAAAGTCGCAGAATACGCGGAGATCTTCAATACGACCATTGGTGCAGGAACCGATAAAGACGTAGTCAATTTTCTTACCGATCAACTTATCGCCTGGTTGGAAGCCCATATACTCCATAGATTGCTTGAACGTGGCTTGACCTGCCTCATCGATCTCGTCGAGAGTAGGGATAGAGCCACTGATGCCAACTCCCATGCCAGGGTTGGTTCCGTATGTGATCATTGGTTCAATGTCGTCTGCGGAGAAATGAAATTCTTTATCGAATGTTGCGTCTGCATCCGTATGTAGTGTGTTCCAATAAACGAGCGCTTTGTCCCAGTCGTCACCTTTAGGTGCGAACTCACGGCCTTCGACATAATCGTAGGTGGTTTGGTCTGGAGCGATGAGTCCACCACGGGCACCCATTTCGATACTCATGTTGCAAAGAGTCATACGAGCTTCCATAGAAAGGGCGGTGATGGCACTGCCAGCAAATTCAACGAAGTGTCCTGTGCCTCCGCCAGTGGTAAGCTTTGAAATAATGTAAAGGATGATGTCCTTGGAAGAGACTCCTTCACCAAGATCACCGTCGATCTTGATCAACATAGTCTTTGGCTTAGGCTGAAGAATGCACTGTGAAGCGAGTACCATTTCCACTTCTGAAGTTCCGATACCAAAAGCGATGGTGCCGAAGGCTCCGTGAGTGGATGTGTGACTATCACCACAAACGATCGTCATTCCTGGAAGTGTGTAACCATTTTCTGGCCCCACCACGTGAACGATTCCGTTCTTTTTGTTCCCAAGTCCGTAGAGAGTGATCCCGAATTCTTCACAGTTCTTAGTGAGAGTTTCTACTTGGAATTTGGAAATAGGATCTGCAATCGGTCTTTCCTGGTTCCAAGTTGGTATGTTGTGATCTGGAGTAGCAGTGGTCTTAGATGGACGCATCACTGTGAGCCCGCGGTCTCTGAGACCATTAAATGCCTGAGGCGAGGTAACCTCGTGAGCGAATTGACGGTCGATGTAGAGTTGGCTAGGGCCATCAGCTATCTCGGTGATGACGTGAGCATCCCAAATTTTATCAAAAAGTGTTTTTCCCATGATTCTGTAGATTCTATGTGAAGTGTAGTGTGGAGTATGTGCAAGAAGGTCTTACACGTGTTACGTGGGTGGGTTTGTAAGCGATGAATGGCGGGGGTGCGATACTAAAATGATGAAAAAGTGGCATAAACGTGTTCTAGAGTTCCATAGTTGTAACCAAATCACCGCAAAAGACTATTTGCGGGAGTGTTTGGACTGCTAGGAATTTTATTGGTTATCTGGTGCTGAACCAGACTTGTGATTGTCTTAGTGCCGATTTCAAAGGTGAGCCAAACTTTGACTTGTTACCATTGAAGGTCATCAACGATGACCCGGATCAACAGTTGCTTAACGGTAGACATCCTAGGAACATTCATTTTAAGTTACACAAGGTAGTAAGAATATATGGGTGCCTGGACGAATGTGTGATCTCGAATTTTATCCACAAAAGTTGAAATTTAGAGAAGATATTACCCTTAACGAAGATGCAGTGGATTTCGTTGTTTCTTGGCGAGCTGCTCGTTATCTACGAACAGCTTTTCCTGAAGCCTTTGAAAAGGCTTTGCGTAAACCTCTTGGTAAGTTCAAAAAAGCAATCAAAAATAAAGAGCGACACATCGACTCAATCTTAATTCAATTAGATACATTTGGAGAGTGGCAGAATGGAGAGCAATATGAGATAGAACTAAGGCTTATGATTAAATCTGAGATGATGGGAAATCCTGAACTTGTTGATGATCTCAAAAAAAACTAGTTGAAAGGATCCAAGGGAATTTGGCAAAGTGCGATAGCTTCTACAATCCAATTTGTAATGTAGTTTCTTTGGGCAAAATGACATTGTTAAATGTCCGCAGGTTTCTAGACTTTAGTCGTTTAGGCTATTGATCTTTTGAAGGGGAGTCCTAGCTTGGAGAAGCAAAAGGGGCAGTCCTATAATTCACTCAACTTCTTTTGATTTTTCAGTAGTCTATTTGTGTCTTTCTGAAGAAAAAAGCCCACTTGGATTTCTCCGAGTGGGCTTTGTTTTGAATGGTTTAGAAGATCTTGTTTAAGCTTTCGCCTTCGGTGTGCCTGCTGCCTCATGTTGTTCTTCGGCAGCTTCTAGGGCGGCTTTTGTTTTTGGGATTACGCGGATTAGCTTTTTGCAGGTCTTTTCCCAGTTGCTGAGGAGCTTTTCGGCTCTTGGGCTTCCGGTTAGTTTGAGGTGGTCTTCGATGAGGGCTTTGGCTTCGGCTTTGTCTTGGTCTCGCTGGACGGGGAGGGCGGCTACCATCTCGGTGTTGATGCGGGACTGGAAGATGCCGTCTTCATCGTAGACGTAGGCGGTGCCGCCTGACATGCCTGCTCCGAAGTTCTGACCTGTGGTGCCTAAGATGACTACGAGTCCATTGGTCATGTATTCGCAGCCGTGGTCGCCACAGCCTTCTACTACGGTGTGGGCGCCGGAGAGTCTTACGCCGAAGCGCTCACCTGCACGTCCGTTGACGAAGAGTCTGCCTTTGGTCGCTCCGTAGAGGCAGGTGTTGCCTACGATGGAGTTTTTGGCTGGGTCGAACTGGTGGTTCGCGTGTGGCCTGACGGTGATTCTGCCACCGGACATGCCTTTGCCTACGTAGTCGTTGGCTTCTCCGATGACGTTTAGCTGGATGCCATTGGTGAGGAATGTTCCGCATGACTGACCTGCTGAGCCGGTGAGATTGAGCACGATGGATTCGCATGGGAGTCCGTCCTTGCCAAATGCTTCTGCGACTCTGCCTGAAAGACGTGTTCCGAGGTTGCGGTTGGTGCTGATGACTTTGTAGTCTAGCTTGATGGAACCTCTGTCTGCTAGTTCGCTGAGTTCCTTGATGTCTTGCTTTGACTTGAGGTCTTCTAGGATCTGGATGTCTAGCTCTGGGATGTGGATGCCGTCGTTGCGGTCTTCCATGCAGATTCTGTGGATGTCGCTTTCGCTGATGTTGAATGCTTTCGCAGTTTCTGGGATGACGTTTTTGAGGACGGGTGCTAGGTCAACGGTGTTCGCCTTCGGGTGCTCAGGGACGTGGCGTTGCTTGAGCATTTCTGGGTGACCGATGAGGTCGTCTAGCTTTCTGACTCCGAGGCTTGCCATGATTTCGCGACATTCTTCTGAGACTGCGTTGAAGAAGTTGACGACTTGCTCAGGGGTTCCTTTGAACTTGGCTCTCCATTTAGGGTCTGTGGTGGCGACTCCTACTGGACAGTTGTTTAGGTGACATTTACGAACGTAAACACAGCCCATGGCGATCATGGCGATGGTGCCGAAGTTGAACTGCTCTGCCCCGAGGATGGCTGCGGTGACGATGTCTTTTCCGTTCTTCATGCCGCCGTCTGTGCGGAGGGTGACTTTGGAGCGGAGGTTATTGAGGAGTAATGTCTGCTGTGCTTCTGCTAGTCCGAGTTCCCATGGGAGTCCACAGTGCTTAGTGGATGAGAGTGGTGAGGCTGCGGTTCCGCCATCGTGTCCTGAGATGAGGATGTTGTCGGCAGATGCCTTTGCTACACCAGCGGCTACGGTTCCTACGCCAGCTTCGGATACGAGCTTGACGGTGACTTTGGCTGTTGGGTTGATTTCTTTAAGATCATGGATCAGCTGTGCAAGGTCCTCGATGGAGTAGATGTCGTGGTGCGGTGGTGGTGAGATGAGCTGGACGCCTGGCTGGGTGTTACGCAGTCTTGCGATGATACCGTTGACCTTGTGCCCTGGGAGCTGTCCACCTTCGCCGGGCTTGGCGCCCTGTGCCATTTTGATTTCTAGCTCGTCTGCATTTACTAGGTAGTGAGCGGAGACTCCGAAGCGGCCAGAGGCTACTTGCTTAATGCTGGAGCGTGCGAGGTCACCATTCGGGTAAGGGAGGAAACGCTTAGGGTCTTCTCCGCCTTCGCCTGAGTCGGATTTAGCTCCGATACGGTTCATGGCGATGGCTAGGGTCTCGTGTGCTTCTGGTGAGAGTGCGCCCATGGACATGGCTGCTGTAGTGAAACGGCGACGGATGTCTTCGATAGGCTCTACTTCCTCGATAGGCACTGGACCAGATGTGAGTGGGACGAAGTCTAGGAGGTCCTTGATCGTGACTGGGTGGGTCTCGATGGTGGCTTGCACGTAGGCGTCGTAGTCCTCGCGGTTGTTGTCTCTTACGAAGGTGTGGAAGTTCTTGATGACGTCCGTTGTTAGAGCGTGGCGTTCGCCAGTCTTACGGTAGCGGAAGTAGCCTGGGTCTCCGAGTGGGAGTGGCTCTGTGGTTGCTTTTCCATCTTCTAAAATGTCTGCATAGGCGGCTTTGTGGCGGATGATGGATTCGTCTGCAATTTCCTCGAAGCCGATGCCTGCGATGCGGGATTGGCAACCAGTGAAGCAGATGTCCATGACATCACTACCGATGCCTACAGCTTCGAAAATTTGTGCGCCCTGGTAGGAGTTGAGAACTGAGATGCCCATCTTGGACATGATCTTGAGGAGACCTTTTTCGAGGGCTTTGCGGTAGTTGGTCATTGCCTTTTCAGGGTTCATGCCTTCTCCGAGCTTGCCTTTGATGTCATTTGCCACGACCTGACGCACTGTCTCGTAACCGAGGTATGGGCAGACGGCGGTAGCACCGAAGCCGAATAGGCAGGCGATCTGGTGGGTATCGCGAGCTTCTGCGGTCTCGATGACGAGTGACGCGCGAAGACGCTTTTTGGCTCTATTTAAATGATGGTGAACTGCTCCTGTGACGAGGAGTGATGGAATGGCGATGCGCTCTGCTGAGGCTGCACGGTCAGAAAGGATGACGATGAGCGACCCTTCATCGATGACTTTTTCCACTTGCTCACAGACGGTCTGAACTGCGGCTTTCATGCCGGCGGCTCCCTCGCTCGCTGCCCATGTGGTGTCTATGGTGCGACTCTTGAAGTTGAATTCATCCATGTGCTTCACACGGTCTAGCTCATGTTCTAGAAGGATAGCTGACTCTAGGGCTAGCACGCGAGCGTGCTCTGGAGTCTCGTCTAGGAGATTATGCTCTACACCGAGGCCAGCGGAGAGTGACATGACTGCCCACTCACGGATCGGGTCGATCGGTGGGTTAGTGACCTGGGCGAAGAGTTGCTTGAAGTAAGTGAATAGCAGTCTAGGGTAGCTGGATAGCACTGCGAGCGGGATGTCATCACCCATGGAGAATACTGCTTCCTGTGCGCCCTTGATCATCGGTGGGAATACCATGTCGAGTTCCTCTGAGGATACTGCATTGGCTACCTGCTGACGTGAGAGTGTGATAGGATCTACATCGATCGCTGGAGCGTGTGGCTCTGGGGAAACGTAGTCTTTAAGTTCGACTCGGTTTTCATCTACCCAACGTCCGTAGGGTGCTTTTTTAGCGAGGCGTTCTTTGACTTCGCGGTCGAGTTCTAGCTTGCCTGTGGAGGTATTGGCGACGAGCATTTGTCCAGGTCCTAGGCGACCTTTCTCGATAATATTTCCTTCATCACACTCGATACAGCCGATCTCTGATCCGATGTAGAGTAGTCCGTCATCTGAGAGTGCGTAGCGTGATGGACGGAGACCATTTCTGTCTAGCCCAGCGCAGATTTTCACACCGTCTGTGAATACGAGTCCAGCGGGACCATCCCATGGCTCAGAGAATGAGCGGTGATAGGCGTAGAATGAACGAAGGTCTTCTGAAATTTCAGCATCGTGACGATACGCAGGTGGCACGAGCATGCACATGGAGTGCTCAATCTCACGACCAGACAGGGTGAGTAGCTCTAGGCAGTGATCTAGTGATGCGGAGTCAGATTCTTTTTCGCTGAGGAGGTCTTTTACGAGGTGGATGTCGTCTCCCCAGACGTCTGACTGGAAGAATCCTTCTCTGGATGCCATCCAGTTACGGTTACCGCGGACGGTGTTGATTTCGCCATTGTGGGCGAGCATGCGGAATGGCTGGCCGAGTGGCCATGCTGGGAAAGTATTGGTAGAGAATCGCTGATGGTAGACTACGATGGCGGTCTGGAAGTCTGGATTCTGCATGTCTAGGTAGAATGCCTTTAGCGTAGCTGGCATGGCTAGTCCCTTGTAGCTGATAAGACGTCCTGAGAATGATGGTATGTAGAAGTTAGCAATATCGGTAGTGCCTTGCTCAATAGTGCGGCGAACGAGGTAGAGCTGGCGTTCGAATGCGAGCTCGTCCATTCCCTCTGGCTTGGTCATGATGAGGTGCTTGATGACTGGGCAGGTCTTCTGGGCTTGGACTCCGAGTTCTTCCTTAGCTACAGGGACTTCTCTCCAGCCGATGATTTCTATGCCGCGTGCCTTGAGGGTTTTCTCAGCGAGTGTGATGATTTTTTCTGCACCTGATGGATTGTCATTGGGTAGGAAAAATACACCAACTGCGAGATCAGCAGCATCGGTGACTTTAGTGCCGAGCTTCTCTGCTTCTTGTTTGAAGAGCTTGCGTGGGATTTGCGAGAGAACACCAGATCCGTCACCCGTCTTCATGTCCGCATCCACACCACCACGGTGCGTCATGTTGCAGACTGACTCGATGGCTTTGTTGAGGATGTCGAATGAAGGGGTTCCATTGATATTCGCAATAGCGCCCATGCCACAGTTGTCTTTTTCGTTTGAGAAGGAGTGTAGTGAGCCGGTGGAGTCTGGGGTGTATGTTGCGTTGTATGGTGTCATGACAGTCGAAATTTTAAGACTAATTTTGCAGGGAGGTCTTTATGTATGGCGGAAGTTAAGCTCAGGAATATGGTTTTGCCAAGTGAATTTGGGGGCTTTTGGTATCAAAAGGAAAACCCTATACTGCATTGTGCCGTGTAGGGTTTGTGGTAGTGATTTATTGTCTGTAGTCGGGGAATGGGAGAAAAACCCTCGCCTTTAGGCGAAGACTTCCAGTATGCTTGCGGTAATGTCGAAATATCGTAAATCATCTCATAGTTGTTACAGTCTGAAATACCATTTAGTTTGGATAACG
>CALFBV010000187.1 GCA_937951395.1 uncultured Rubritalea sp. | reverse complement strand
GATCATCTCGTTGATCCATTGATACTGGGTAAAATGCGTGCTTAATGGTAGATGCTACTTCAGCGCGAGCGATCTCAATGGATGCAGGGTTTGTTAAACAAAAATCTGCAAAGCCGCGGATGGCGGGCGGCATGGTGGCGGAGAAGAAGAGTGTCTGACGTGTTGTGCCGTTGTGGAATCTACGTACTTGATTCCCTTGCATTTCTTTTTCTTCTGCTGGCATGTTCCACGGGCAGAGGTTGACTATTTTTCTGACGACGGGGAGGAATCCCATGTCGAGCATACGGTCCACTTCATCGAGGATGAGGATCTTTACTTCTCTGAATTTCATCGTGCCACGGAAAAAATGATCTACCAGTCTTCCGGGTGTCGCTACCACGATGTCTGCATTCTTTAGCTGATCTAGCTGAGCTCCGTAACCTACTCCTCCGTAGAGTAGTGCAACGGTCATGCCCGTGTGCTTACCATAAGCTTCAAATTGTTCTGCCACTTGATGTGCGAGCTCACGAGTAGGCTCAAGCACGAGGATCTGAGGTTTGCCTTGCTTAGTGATCTGGCTAAGTGAAGGCAGGGCGAATGCCGCGGTTTTACCGGTGCCTGTCTGTGAAGCGCCCACGAGGTCTCTGCCTTCTAGGATAAGCGGGATCGCTTGTGCCTGGATCGGTGTAGGTTTTTCGTAGCCAGCCTCTGTGACTGCCTTTAGGATAGGCTCGGAAAGTCCTAGTTCTGTAAATAGCATGTGGTGGTGGTAGTCGGGAAATACAGAATTTAAAAGGAAAAACGCTCTAATTACGTAGTTCTTTCTTTATTCCACCAGCATACGCATCGGAATCAGGCTGGAGTAGTGAAAGCCTTGTGCCTTAAAGAATTTCTGAGAGCTCGCACTGATCTTGTCTGTGAGGAGTGTGATACGGATGAATTTCTTATCATGGGCGAACTGGTGAACATGCTTGAGAAGCATACTACCATATCCCTGTCCACGATGGGTGGGGTGGATGATAAAGTCTTCTAAAAGAATTACCATTCCTCCTTCTGCGGTGGAAATAGTAAAGAGCAGGTTGACCACTCCAATGATGCTGTGATCATTTCTTAGGATGAAGATTCTGCCACGGTTCGGAGCTTCTAGGATGAGTCTAAGTCCGTTCATCTGGTTCTCGCGCACAGGTGTGAAGTCTCCTTGGCTCTCTAGCAGCTCCATCACTAGATCCGTGATCTCATCGAGGTCCTCGATGGTCGCGGTCTCTATGCGTGGCTTGTCGCTAGTTATTGGCTGATCTGACATGATGTGAAAATTTCTACCACTCGATGGCAACAGCAGCCCAAGTGAGGCCTGCGCCAAATCCTACGAGGACGATGTTGTCTCCGCGCTCGAATTTTCCTTCACGATGAGCTTCATCTAGCGCGATGGCAACGGCTGCAGCAGAGGTGTTGCCGTATTTGTGGAGGTTCACGAAGACTTTCTCATTTGGTATAGTGAGGCGGTCTGCGATGGCATCAATAATGCGGAGATTTGCTTGGTGTGGGATGACGAGCTTGATGTTGTCTGCCGTTAGCCCGGCTTCTTCGATTACTGCCTCAGCAGATCGTTTCATAGCATTCACCGCGTGCTTGAAGACTTCTCTTCCCTGCATAGCGAGGGATGCGAGTTTTTGATCAGCATTTTCAATGGTGGTAGGGCAAGCGGATCCGCCACCGGGGATGTTGAGAATTTTAGACTGTGATCCATCGGTGCCGACCTTGGTTGCTAGGATGCGGCCACTGTCAGCAGAGCCTCTGGTGAGGACTGCGGCTCCGGCACCATCGCCAAATAGCACGCAGGTGTTTCTGTCTGACCAGTTAGTAAATGCGGATAATTTCTCAGCTCCGATGATGAGTGCGTTTTTAAAGGCTCCATCTGAGATCATGCGCTGGGCTATTTCCATAGCATAGAGAAATCCTGAGCAAGCAGCAGAGACATCGAATGCTAGTGCGGAAGTAGCCCCTATATTATGCTGAACGTAGCAGGCGGTAGCGGGAGTGAGAGTGTCTGGTGTGATTGTGCCCACGATGATGAGGTCTATGTCTGCGGCATCTATACCAGCGTTTTCGAGCGCATTTTTAGCTGCTTCAGTAGCTAGGTCAGAAGTGTGCTGGCCTTCAGCAGCGATGTGTCTGGACTTGATTCCCGTGCGACTAGTGATCCACTCATCGGTGGTATCCACTACGCTTTCGAGGTCCTTGTTGGTCATGATTCTCTCAGGGAGATAACTTCCAGTCCCTGCAATAGTGACTGGTATCTTAGACGTATTTGCGCTCATTGGGTAAATTATTAGCGGATCACGCCACAATGGTCAATAGTTTCCATGAGCACGATGAGGATTTAACTTGCGAGTGAGACACAGAAAAAACTAAGAATTGCTGATTTTGTGAAGTAGATTTATCTAGCTGTTAGGAAATTAGTGGTTGCCTTTTTTCTAATAGAGGTAAGTTTTTCTATTCACGACATCACGAACAGATAGAGGTAAGTTTTTATGAGCGGCAAAGATTACACCATTTCACTAGAGATACAGCATCGGATAAGATTCACGCGCGGCGCGTTTGACAACGGTAACCGTATGCTCGCAACACTGCTT
>CALFBV010000186.1 GCA_937951395.1 uncultured Rubritalea sp. | reverse complement strand
TACCAGGAGACCAGAGACATGGATTTCCATCGATCATTTTTGGCTCTAATAACCACTCTTCTCCTTCGTCCAGTGTGGTGAGTGCGCGATGTAATTCACGACCAGGCTCACGGATGATTGGTGTAACAGTTGATTTTGGTTCCCACGCTTCACCGACTTCAAGAGAGGACGCAGCATCTTTAAGCTGTCGCATAAATGCAGGATCATCGTAAAGATCATCTTCAATGATAGCCAATGATGATGCCGAACATTTCTGACCTGCATGACCAAATGAACCTTTCACAAGATCTTTTATCGCTTGATCAGGATCAGCGGCGTTAGTTATAATCAATGAGTTCTTTCCAGATGTCTCTGCAAAGAGATTCATCTCAGGTTTCCAGTCCTGAAACATTCTGCCAGTTGCGTAAGCTCCAGTTAGAATTACAGCACCAATACGCGTATCTGTGACAAGGTGTCTGCCTATTTCATTATCTGGACAAGTCACGAACTGAAGCACTTCGCGAGGAATACCAGCGCTCCAGAGCATATTTACCATTACCCAGGCAGTGTAAACTGTCTCAGGAGCGGGCTTCAGAATAACGGTATTTCCAGCCATCAAGGCCGCTAGTATACCTCCACACGGGATAGCAAATGGGAAATTCCATGGTGGTGTTATCACGACTACACCAAGAGCCTCGAATTCAGAGCCATCGAACAGCCCATCATTATGCATACTCCCTGCGTAGTAGCTTGCGAAATCAATAGCTTCACTAAGCTCCCCATCAGCCTCTGGTATCGATTTTCCGCCATCGAGCACCATAGTAGCTATCGCTTTCCCCCTACCTTCACTTAGTTTGACTGCAACTTGTCTAAGAATTTCACTTCTAGCCTTGAAGCCACGAGCTTCCCAATCTGGCTGCACACGATGAGCACAGTCGATGGCTCTTTTGACCTGACTGGAATCTGCTAATGAGTATTCGTAAGCATCTACATTTCTAGATGGGTCTCTACCTATACCAAGATGATTAGTGGTGAGAACTTCACCATTGATAACTACAGGGATCGTTGGGATCGACTCACCATCCAGCTTTTTCACTTGCCGGACAGCCCAGCTTTGATTCCTCTGGAGTGACCAGTCAGTGTCAGCTGCATTCTTGAATTCAGATGAAAAATCTGCCTCTGAGACATCCTCTGACTCACGATCTTGCAGTCTATTAGGAGTAGACTGCACAGTGTCTTTTATTGCACAAGATCTTAAAAACATAGACTCTTGCTTCTTCCACTTCGGACACCCTGGCTTCATACCAAAGAGATCGTGAAGGAAATTTTCTTCTGCTGTATTTTCATCGAGCCTTCTTACTAAATAGGAAATTGCAGAGTGGAAATCTTCCTTTTTCACCACTGGTGCGTAGAGCAACAGACCTCCCGCAGACTTTTGCACTGCACGCGCTTGATGATTTGCCATTCCTTCTAGCATTTCAAATTCTACATACTGCTCCACGCCATGCATTGCACGTAATAGTAGCGCATAGGAGACCTCGAAAAGATTGTGTGTGGCAACACCAAGATTCACCACCTTGGCGTGATCAGCAATACAGCCGTAGTGAACCATTCGCTTATAGTTAGCATCTACATCGAGCTTCGTCAAATATGGGGCTTGCGGCCAGTCATGAATACTAGCTTCTACGCTCTCCATCTGAAGATTAGCACCTTTTACGATACGAATCTTAATGCTCGCACCTCCTTGAGCCACACGATTAGTCGCCCACTCAGTAAGATCCTTCTGCGCGGCAAAGGAATCTGGCAGATAGGCTTGTAGAACAATACCTCCACGCATTGTGAGGAATTCCTTTTCCTCAAGCACCTGCTTAAAGGCATCACATGTAAGATGAAGATCACTATATTCCTCCATGTCGAGATTTACGAATTTAGGAATTTTAGATCCATCCTGATGAATGAAAGAATTCTTGATTGCCGTCCGATAAAGCTTACGCAGTCTAATTTTAATTTCTTTTAATGTGTGATTGTATGCCACGAGGTTTATCTGTGAAAATATGGCTGATATTTTAACAGAAATATACTCACACTCTGGACTCTCAAGTCGCTCGATAACCTGCTGGAGACGACGCTCCGCCTCCTCCTCACCGAGGATAGCTTCACCCAGTTGATTGATATTCATGCGAGTCTCTGACTTACGCCGCTTAAGAAGATGTGATCTAAGCTCATCATTCTCACTTGGCAGGATAACATTGCTAGACTCTTGACGCATTTTCGCAGTCACTGAAGGCATCACAATATCTGGAGCGAACGCAGACGCCGCAGCACCTATACGCATCGCAACTTTTTCATGAAGCGGCAAGTAGGCAGGTATGCCATATTCATCGATAAGAAAACGAAATTGATTCGCCGAGCGCGCATGAGTAGTAGGACGGAACACCTGATCAGCCATAGCAAGCGTCAGCGCCTTACCAGCAGCATCGTCCATCATACGATTCATCTTCCAAGCTTGATACCTTTCAGAAAGCTTCATTTGCTTACTCGAAGCAACGAGTATCTCCTTCGCTAGATCAATGGCAGAACTTGATAGTTCTTCATCATCCACAAAACTACTTCTATATCGATCTATGAAGGGCTCTATTATTTCCTCAATCATATATAGAGACTACAAAATTACATGACTTTGTCTTGTCAAAAATATCCAAAAAATCATCCATAAAGAAAATAGGGCATCCAAATATTCATGAGAGGTTGTGGATTTTGACTGGGATTCGACTCTTAGAAATCATATTGATTTTATACGACTAAGAACAAATGAGTTAAGTGCGCTTTGTCTTGATCCTGAGCCAGAGGTGAAATTTATAATGAGAGCCTCCACTGTGCAATCTAATACAACTAAGATGGATAGGTGAGGAATAGGCCGACTCAAGAATCCATTTGGCAGAGAAATATAGGCGAACTTAAGATGCGTAATGTGAGTATGAAAGAATTTCTCACCGTGGTCTGTCGCCGAGGTGGAGTTAAATGACATATCACAAAGCATGTGGACATTATTACCAAAAAGGAATCACAAGAATAAAACACGCTTCAAAAGCGTTTCATCTTGATGAGAAAATTCTGTTCATTATGAAGAATTCTGCAAATTCTGTATAGCCGCAGGCATTATTTCTCCAAACGCAGATTCCCCGTCATTCAGCAACTATTCCTTGCAAATGCCGCTAGTATGTAGCATGGGAAAGGGGTGAGCACGATGACCATGACGCTAGTGATAGCCGCCATTCTAGCAGGATTGGCTGGCGTTCTAGGCGTGCGATCCATCATCACAGACAGAAAATGCTCTCGCTGGACGGTCGTATTGATGATTCTGAGCTTCCTTGCTCAGCTAATGTGGCTTGGTATGCGTGGT
>CALFBV010000185.1 GCA_937951395.1 uncultured Rubritalea sp. | reverse complement strand
TTGGCCTTAATCGTAGATTCAATGGCGCTCGGAGTAGCACAGACAGGAGAGATCTCTCTTCCAATAACGTGAGGCAACGTGTCTAGAGCTTCAAAATTCAATGGATCAGCCAGAGCCACCACAAGGTAGCCTCCACTCTCCGCCACAGGCACAGCCTTAAATCTTCTGACGACATCCTCAGGGATAGCATCAAATATATCTGGAGCAATAGGAGTATGAGCAAGATCTATATAATCCACACTAGAACTCTCTGCACAGACACGAGCAACTTGCTCTTCAGTGAGTTTTTGCTCCTGGATCATTAGCTCTATCACGCTCTGATGGCCTGCCAGATTGCTACGATAGATGTTTATATCATCAAGTGTGATCAGCCCATGCTCGGCGATCAATTCTAAGAGGTAGTCTTCGTTGGAATACACGGTGAAATTATAAATGATTAGAGATTAAAAATGCCAGCATCAAACCAACCTCTACGAAGTTTGTTTATGCTACTCTAGCACATTGGACAACTCTCCCCCCTACGTCAAGCTTCCGATCAATATTACTATTGATTTCCCTAAGGATAACCAAGAACTCACTCTCTAACAGATAGTTCGCTCCAGAAAAACATTAAAAAACAAACATCTTCATCACCTCTTCTTCATTTTCCCGAATGTGCCATACAGATATAAATTCTTTCGCCAAATAAGGATCATTCAAGGGATAACTTGCTCTAGAAGTCATCTTTTCTAAAGCACCTCGCACACAGCCTCTCTCTATCTGACTAAGCCACTCACCAATATTCCCAATCTTTGATTTACGCAAAATTTGGTAAACCCCAGCTCCCGTCTGATTAGATTTTTTTAGTAATTCTAAAGCCACACGTCCCATCGTCATACGCGGGTTCACCTCCACTATTTTTCTTAACTTAAGCCTATTTTCAGAAGTCCTATACACCATCGCATCCACCCCGAAGTTACCACGAAAATCTTCACCTAACAGAGACTCTAACAACTTAGGCACTTCTACCTTATAGAGCTCCATTACGTCTGACTCTCTGAACAGAAACTCTGTGAGCTCAGAATCTAGACCACTTGACCATTTATGATGCACAAAGGTCCCCAGATATCTCCCTGCTGAGTCATTTACTACACGCGTCATACCTGCTAGCTTAACCCCACCCTCACTCACCTCATACTGAGCCGAAAAATCTAACACTCGCTCTAGCCATGGCTCGACCACGACGCCCCCCTGCTGGGCTAACACCTTTTCCAACCAAGATCTTGATGACCCTGTCCACTCACCATTTAACAAGCGAAAATGCCCTCTTCCTGCGCTCGACCACGGTGCTTTCAACAGAACATCACCACCTTTGCAAAGCTCCCTAACAGAATCTAATACCTCTTCAGAAGCCTCACAATATCTGCCAACATATTCGCCTAACAAATCAGCTAATTTCAATCCACAACACTTAGAAAACAACTCCGAATTTTGACCAGTCCAATCCTTCCACGGAAGATCCACACCACTAGGAACAGCTGACTGATATCTACTCATCAGCTTACTCGCCATCGGTCCCCATGCCCACGGCCTTAGCCCACCTATTTTTCTCTCAAGCAGGTCTTCATCTTCACCTATTTTCATCAGCTCTGGAATGACCATCCCATTACGTTTCAGCCTGAGTAAATGCTCTCTACTCGGCATCTCATCCACTAGCACCACATCATCCCTCCGTGCCCATGCGATAGGTAGCATCGCTAGATCTTTCTCTAAAATCACGTGCGCCTGCTTAGGCTGGAAATCCGCTCCCCTTGGTGAAGCCATGGCTAGTTCTTCATTAGGGTTAAACCAATGCACTATCGGAGTCCTCCCTCTGCTCTGCTCTATCACCTCAAGCTTATCTACCCATTCAGAATCTATCCCAGCAAGCTCGCGTCCATCTCTATCATAAGGAGCCATCCCCTTTGCTCTTGCAAGAGTCAACGGAAAATGTAGCTGTTTCTTAAAGGCTGCCCAGTCCGTGAGTCCTTCTTCCTTCCATTTTCTAAACCATTTCAAGCCATGCCCCACATGCCCTATTTCATCTTGATAAATTTTCTCCAGAACCGCAGCAGTCCCAGTATCTCCCACCTCACGGAATAACCTTCCGTAATGCAGTGAGTAATCCAGGTTTGCTTGTTCAAACACCAGACTCAGCCTGCTCACAAAATCCATTGGGCACTCCATAGGAGCCACCATACGCCAGAAATAATCATTCACAGGCAACTCGCCAAATCCCATCCCACACTCCCGCATCCTACGCATATACATCAGCGTATGCGCCTGTTCCTCCCGCATCGTCTCATACACACCTTTTCGAAATTCAGCCGGAGCATTCGGAAACTTCAGTAACACCAGCGCCATCAGCTCAGTCGCCAGCAGTTCATGGTTCGCCAGAAAGTGCAGCATCTTGCCACGTTCCGCAGTTTCATCCATCCGGTTCACTTTAGGAAAAGTTGACCCCGCTGAAAGCCCACGCTCAGAAATAATCAGCTCACTCGGCCTTCCCGGAAGACTTGGTAAAGACACCCCGCATTCACGCACCACATCTGTCACAATCTTAGGGGAAGTTCCTGAATATTTCCCAACCGACAACTTCTCATCCAGGCTCCGCCCAAACAACACAGCCTCAGCCACCTCTCGTATCTCCCTGCTCATCAAGAGTAAAAATACTCAGAGCCATCTTACAGTCAACCCTTGTTTCCCGAAGCTGCTATCTTCTTAAAGATCGAGTCCATCCACGATCATTTTTGGTGGGGTAATGATATTTTGAGAACCTTCTTTTTGGTATGTATGGAGATCCATGCCCCAATGAAAACTATAGCCGCCTATCTCGGACTGGCACCTAGGAGAGATCAATCTGGCAAGACGGATAAACAATCATCCATCACTTGGCTTTGAGCTCTAGTAGAATAACAGCATTACTACCATCAGACATTGGTTTAAATTGCGCTAAAATCTTTCCTTGCCACGATGACAGGTATTTCATATTTTTTTCATATGTCGTTTGATGACTTAGTTACTAGTTAAAAATTAATCCTTCATCAGGCGCACCCGCCTACCTATCATAAGCCATGGAATACGCATCAGAAACTGAAGTCACTAATGCCGCGAAGCATATTCGCTCACTTAACACCGCTCTCAATCAAGTTCTCTTTGGTCAGGAACAGCTTGTCGATCTCGTCATCACTGGTCTTTTGGCTCGTGGACATATTCTTTTAGAAGGTCTTCCTGGGCTTGGAAAAACGGAACTCGTTAAGGGATTATCTAAGACTTTAGGGCTCGATACAAAGCGGATTCAGTTCACTCCAGACCTCCTCCCAGGAGACATCACGGGTAATCCTGTTTTGCAAGAAGTCGACGGTCGCAGAGAGTTTAAATTTCAGCCTGGACCACTCTTCACTAACATCATGCTCGCGGATGAGATTAACCGTGCATCACCGAAAACTCAGTCCGCCCTGCTGGAAGCGATGCAGGAACAGCGCGTCACCGTCATTGGTGAAACGCATCCGTTGCCATCACCATTTTTTGTCCTCGCCACTCAGAACCCGATCGAACTGGAGGGCACTTACCCGCTGCCTGAGGCGCAGCTGGACCGATTCCTTTTCAAGCTCGAAGTCACGCGTAACTCAGTTTCTACACTGGAGAAAATTGTCACCTCCAGAGAGCTAGGCACAGAGCCATATGTCGATAGCATTATGGATGCAGGGACACTGGACACGTTGCTCAGACTCGTAAGAAAAATTTACCTACCTGATGTAGTGGCAAACTATATAGCTAGACTCGTGGACGCCACTCATCCGGGACAATCAGCGGCATCAGCAAATGTGAAATACGGAGCCAGCCCACGTGCAGCCCTCTCGCTAGCATCTGCCGCTAAGGCACGCGCGCTCATCAATGAGCGCACACACGCATCGTTCGAGGATGTAGCATTTGTAGCCCCAGCAGTGATCCGACACAGAATTCTTTTAGACTACAATGCTCGCGTAGAAGGCATCACTACAAATGATGTCGTGATGAATCTTCTCAAGGAAATCCCAGGGCAAGATAAGTCTACACCCAAGACGATCAAAGCATCATAAATCCACCAAATTTTTCATGATCCAATTTAAAAATTCAATCATCACTTTACTTGTTATATTCTTCCTGAGTAGTAATGGACTTCAAGCTCAGCACGAAGTCATCAATCATTCCTACGATGATAAAAATAAGACCACAGCAAAACTCTTACCATTAGTAGGATCACTCCCGAGCAGTGGCTACATGCCATTTAGACTGACACTTAAGAATGGCACCAAGCAGGACAAAAACTGGACGCTCGACTTCACCGCTAAATCTCAAGATGATATTTATTATTACGGAGGGAGGAACAGAGGCTTCCCCACTCTAACCTCAGAATTTAGCTACAGCTGCCCTGCGGGAAGCACTAAGACCTATGACATTCTGGTGCCACTCACCACCTCCATACCCGCTCATGGAGGCTCCACATCCTCTGATCTATCGATCAAGCTGATTACTTCTGGAAAGACTGTTCATGACAGTATGAACGGCACCCAGAAAATGGACCTCCCTGCGACACTTCTCAGCACCAAACTCTATGTGCAACATAGCTCGAAATTCAACGGTCTTATTAAAGCTCATTCTAGTGGATACAGAAGTGGAATGGAAAGCTACACCACCGAGTTCACACCTTCCCATCTATCAGAAGACTGGCGTGCTTATAGCGGTTTTGATGCTCTTGTCTGCACTGATGACGACTGGCGCGAAATGTCCGCAGGAGTGCAGAACGCTATCTTAGAGTGGAATCGTCTAGGAGGAAACATCCTCATTTACAAACTCCAATCAGCATCTAACTTTAAGTCCCTGAATATAGATGATTCTGAGGTAAATAATGGCAGGAAAAGCATCACGCGTTCCTTTGGCACAGTCACTATTACACCCCTATCTCAGATCAAGTCATTAGATGTCAAGCAAGTGGATAAGATCATAAACCCATCGAAGGAAAACCCTAAAATCACATCGCTGAATGAAGACTATGAAACAGGGGCAGGAAGTAGTACTACATGGTCACTGCAGAAAGCTCTCGGAAAGCTCAGTTTTTCTCCCTTTTATCTCATCCTCATTCTTATCGCCTTCGGCATCATGGTGGGACCTGTGAATCTATTTGTCTTTGCTAAGGCTGGTCAGCGTCATCGCTTATTCATCACCACTCCTATCATTGCCCTTGCCGCCAGTTTACTACTCGTCTTATTGATCATCATTCAAGATGGCTTCGGCGGGCACGGACAGCGCGTGATGTTAATGGAAGTGCGTGCTGACGGCGGAGAAAATAAAGCCTACATCTGGCAAGAACAAGTCGCCCGCACAGGGGTCATTCTTGGAGGCTCATTTGAGACATCATCGCCTACCTACATGTCTCCTGTCCCCTTAGAGCCATCCCGTTTCTCCCGTGTCACAAGAGAAAATGGTGGCGGAGCTTGCAACTACACGGCTAAACATGGCGAAAAGGGTCTAGCAGCCTCCGGTGACTGGTTCCAGTCTCGCTCAGTGCATGGCCACTATCTAGAAACAGTCATCCCCACACGCGGCAGAATTAACCTTAAGAGCAACCAAGCTGGAGGTCCGCCTACCATCAATTCATCGTTCGATTTCGAGATCCAATCACTCTACTACATCGACAACACAGGCCAGACTTGGGAAGCCTCCAACATCGCCGCAGGTGACTCAGTAAAACTTACTTCTAGTGATCCCGTGACAACTCTGAAAGGGATCCACCAGCATCACGATACCATGTCACCTAAACTCCAAGAGAAACTAGACTCCCTACGTAAGCGTAAGAACCACTTCGTAGCCATTACCGTAAACGCCCCAGCCATCAGCACCCTAGATTCCATCAAGTGGACAAAAACAGCCACCATCATCACAGGACCAGTAGTCAGGTAAGCATAAGACCTAACACCTAAAACCTAACACATCTTTCATGTCAGCAGCTATTTCAGTCAAAAACCTCTACCGCTATTTCGGCAAGCTAAAAGCTGTCGACGGTCTCAGCTTCGAAGTCCCACACGGATCAGTATGTGGATTTATCGGTGCCAATGGAGCAGGCAAAACTACCACCATGCGAATGCTCGCCACGTTAGATTACCCTACGATGGGATCGGTAGAAATTTGCGGGATCAACGTAGTCAACCACCCTGCCAAAGTACGGTCATTACTTGGCTGGATGCCTGATCATTTTGGAAACTATGACCACATGACTGTGCTGGAATACCTAGATTTCTACGCGCGGGCTCTCGGATACAAAGGGAAAGAAAGAAAGATGCGGATTCAGGAAGTGATGGAATTTGCAGATCTAATCCCACTAGCAGATCGTCTCTCAAACAAGCTTTCAAAAGGCATGACCCAGCGACTCTGTCTAGGACGCGCACTCATCCATGACCCACAAGTACTCATACTAGATGAGCCAGCGGCAGGTCTGGATCCGAAAGCGCGGGTTGAGCTGAAGCACCTGATCCGGATTCTAGCAGAAGAAGGAAAAACAATTTTCATCTCATCACACATCCTCTCTGAACTAGGCGAAATGTGTGACTCGCTACTCTTCATCAACGAAGGAAGAATAGTCCACCACGGAGATGCCGAGTCATTACTACAGGGAACCGATGCCACAGGCGGCTTCTTCTACGATGTCCAGATAGTAGGCGACGCCACCAGACTAGCAGACTGGGCTGTGACTTCACCCTACGTAGAATTTATAGAAGATCGCAAGCGAGGAGGCAGAATCCGCATCGACTCAGATGACCCAGAAGTAGCGGCTGATGTCCTCCACAGAATGGTCAAAGACGGACTCCCCATCATCGAGTTCCATAAAGAACAGCGTAACCTAGAAGACGCATTCATCGATATCCTAGACAAGCAGTAATAACATATCCACTGAAACCGAAGTCAGAAAATCTAAGATCCAAACAATACCATATGAAACACCTACATCATTTTCACCAAAAATGCACGCCCCACCTGGGGAAAGAAGTAACTTTCATACATTAAATCATGCCCGAAATAGCAGATAG
>CALFBV010000184.1 GCA_937951395.1 uncultured Rubritalea sp. | reverse complement strand
ACCAACATAGCAATGTGCACGAAGACATCCATTCGGCTAGAGCATGATGCCACCACGATAACGGTAAAAATGTAAGGGTAACCTGTGTTGATCTTGTTAGGGCTTATCGCCCTGCCTTCCTTGATATCTTGATGCATACGCTGCCTGGAAAAATAGAAGAACGTATTCAGATTCATCCTATCACTTTTTCCATACCTCTGCGCTAGCTCCACTGGCAGAAAACACAGCGGAAACCACTTCATCACTTGGTAGAGGCTATTCCGGTTTACCTCATCAAGCCATACCAAGAGGAGCACTAGGCCGAGCAACCCGAGAGAAACCTGGAATGCCTTCACATAGGCTGAGTCATCAAAGCCCCAGCTAAACTTCACCCAGCTCTTCCCTTCTAAGAGCACTGCAATAACAAGCGCGACAAAAGCCTCTTCCGTCATAGCACCCCAGTAGAGGAGCGTCACACCAGCAAGCAGCCTGGGAGGTTCGAGCGCATCAGATTTTGACTCAGATAACATTTGAATCCACCTTACTAAGCTCATCAGAATTAATCAAGTCATGACCATTGTAATCCCATAAAAAGAAAACGGCCTCTCAACAAAGAGAGGCCGCAAAATATTGGAGGGTAATTTGGAATCGTATATGTTATCTATCTAGCAAAAATCTGTGTCGCATAGATGGCCCCATCTCTAGGATCCACAGTGACCGCAACTCCTGTAGTGCTATAATCACCAATAATATTCTTAAAGTGACCAGGTGAAGTCACCCAGCCAGTGACCATTGTGGACGCCACCACTGAGCTACTGTATCCTCTAATAGCACCTGTATTTTCACCGTATCCAGTAAATCCTCTGGCAGTGACTACATCTACCCTTGATTGCGCGTTAGCATGATCTGCCAGAAGCTCACTAAATGGATTAGCACGACTGATCATATCCGCATTGTGCTCAGCTGCCAATGAATCCATTTGCGAATCTCTAGCTAAAGCTGAAAGACCAACCTTCAATCTCTCACTATTGATGCCATCATATACCTGCACACCGTATGACGCTTCCAGGCTAGTATCCGCACCAGAACTATCAGCACCTGAACGTGTCTGCTCACTGTTCGCAGCATTCTCATCATCAGGGATCTCAATTTTAATCCCTCCATCAGAACCACCGCCACCTCCATCACAGCTTACAAAACAACTTGCGCTAAACCCTGCTACAACCAACATTAATAATATATTTTTAATTTTCATTACATCATCAAAACTATATCTATTTATTAAATGAGTCAAGCTATTTCTAGCTCAACAAACATCCGAGAATTCCACCCTATGAAACACAAGAGATAATAATGATAGTTGCCTTCTAATTCGTCTTGCTCATTTGATCTATAGTGGTTAATAGATCTCCATGCTACCGCAAATCGAATCCCTACTTGTCATCCAAGACAGAGACCAACAGATCCAGACACTTCAGAATGAGCTGGATAGAATCCCGCGTGACGCAGCTTCCATCAAAGAGAGACTCGCGGAAGCACAAACCACGCTTAAGTCAGCGAAAGAACAAATTCAGAAAAACGAACTCGCAGTAAAGAAGATAGACCTAGATCGCAAGACTCGCAAAGACACGATTGACAAACTCAATGTTCAGCGGTTTGAAACGAAGAAGAACGATGAGTATGCCGCACTAGGCGCAGAAGTAGTGCGCTACCAAGACATGGTGGATGAACTAGAGACCCAAGAGCTGGAATACATGGAGAAGTCTGATGGATTAGCAGCAGCCATGGAAACCGCTAACGAAAAGCTTATCTCTATTAAAGCCAGAATGGCTGATGAAGTAAGAGCGCTAACAGAAAAGAAGAGCAACCACACCAATAGAATTGCTGAACTTAAAGAGGAGCGTGTCCTTTTAGTAAAGGATATAGAAGACAGCACAATCGCCATGTATGATAGAGTCTTTGCCAAGAAGGGAAATGCGGCAGTATGCCCACTGCAAGAAAACCAGTGCGGAGGTTGCCACATGAAAGTGATTACAGACACAGTAAGTAAGACCATTCAAGAAAAAGAACTCAGCCAATGCGAGAACTGCGGCTGCTTCCTATATTCAGTATAAATGTTCATCTAACAAAAACATGCTACCTTGGTTTGAAGACGGAAAGTTCCCTCTCTATCTAGCACCTATGGCTGGGGTGACAGATGTGGTATTTCGTACTATTTGTAAGGAATTAGGAGCCGATGTAGTCGTCACCGAATTTGTATCCGCGGAGGGCATTATGCAGCGTGATGCTTACACGCGAAAATATACTGACTTTACCGAGGAGCAGCGCCCACTCGGCATCCAGATCTTCGGAGCAGATGGCAAGAGAATGGGTGAAGCTGCGAAAAAAATCATCGATTGGAAACAACCAGACTTCATCGACATCAACTTCGGCTGCCCAGTGAATAAAGTAGTTTCAAAAAATGGCGGATCATCCCTCCTCAAAGACTGCCCGTTACTAGCAAGCGTAGCCAGCGGTATTCATAAAGCTGTGGGCGATCAAGTACCCGTCACCGCCAAGATCCGTATAGGCTGGGATCAGGAATCCATCAATGCACCAAAAGTCTGTAAGACGCTGGAGGAATCAGGAATGCAGGCAATCTCCATACACGGAAGGACCCGCTCACAAGGCTACCGTGGCGAGGCAGACTGGGATGTAATCCAGCAATGCACCCAAGTCTCTAAGCTCCCCATAGTGGGAAACGGCGACATCTCCACTGGTGCCGATGTAAAGCACAGACGAGAAACCACAGACGTAAACGGAGTCATGATAGGTCGCGCCGCAATGCAAAACCCATGGGTATTCCGTGAGGCCAAACACTACCTGAAAACTGGTGATCAGCTCCCCCCTATCCCGATGGAAGAACGTTGGGAGCTCATTGTCAGGCATTGCAGACTAGCTATCCAAAGCACTCGCTATGGAGGAGAAGAAAAGCATACAATCATGGCGATGCGCGCTAGGCTGATGGCATATTGCAAAGGCTTCCCAGGAGCCAAGCCCCTCCGCTCACGACTTTGCCAAGTCTCTTCACTCGTAGAAGTAGAGGATCTCGCTGCTGAGCACCTGAGTGGAAAACTCACCTCGATTGAAACACCGTAGAATCCAGACAAAAAAGGTCAGCAGAGTGAGCGTAACCTCACATCCACTGACCTCCCCAAACACATACTACATAAAAAACTATTAATGTATTTTTAAATACGCTGCTAATTTTTCACGTCTTTCAGCTTTTTGATTAAATTTATAAATTCTTCTCTGAGCCCTTTCCCATCAGCACCTTTTCCTGCCTCCGCAAGGTTTAAGGCTAACTCTAGATTACCGGCTCCCCAGTGTTCACTATTCCTAAGAACCATCCCGAACAAGGCTACTGATGAACCAAATTTAAAATCATCATCTACTTGCCCCCAAGGTATCACATCATCTTGTAACGGGACTGATAGATAAGTGCTCTCATCATTCACTTTTTGATCAGGTTGTTTGTAAGCCAGCTTCACATTCAGCAGCTCATCAAAGTGCCCGGCTCCTTCATCAGCACCCACTTCCTCTAGCGTTTTCTTACTATAACGGAGATCATCCATCTTACTTTTATCAAGAGCCTTACCTGGCACTATTTCGTAGAATGCTGTAACGCGATGACCTGCTCCTATTTCTCTCGCATCCGCTTTTTTATCAAGAAATGCTGAATCAGGAAGCATTCTGCTAGAGTATCCAATAAGACGATATTCTTTCACTTTCGCAGGGTTGAACTCTAACTGAATTTTTACATCCTTAGCAATAGTCACCATCGCCCCCATCATATCTTCGAGAAGAACTTTTCTCCCTTCCTTAATCGTATCGATATAGCTGTATCTTCCATTCCCATTATTGACGATCAACTCTAGCATGTTATCGTTGAGATTCCCCGCACCAAATCCCATTACTGAAATCTCCACACCACCCTCAGCTTCTCTTTTCACAATCTCCTTTAACACCCCTGAGTCAGTCACTCCAACATTGAAATCTCCATCGGTAGCAAGTATTACCCTATTTACACCGTCTTTGATGAAATTTTCCTGAGCTAATTTATAAGCAAGCTTGATCCCTGCTCCACCAACCGTAGAGCCACCAGCCACCAGCCTCTCCATTGCTTTAAGAATTTTCACTCGTCCGGCATCGTCCACTTTGGTAGCAGGAAGAACTAGACCAGAAGCCCCAGCATAAACAACGATGCTAATCGTATCTTTCTCATTCATTTCTTCTAACAGATACTTCAGATTCTCTTTAAGAAGCGGCAACTTATTAGCACGATTCATAGAACCGGAAACGTCTAACAGGAAACACACGTTCGATGCTGGGCGGCCTTCACGAATTATCTCCTTCCCTTGGAGTGCAATCCTCACCAATCTGTTATTCTCATTCCAAGGACAAATAGCAGCATCTACATGCACAGCGAAAGGATGCTTCATGTCCTGAGTAGGCCCCTTATATTGATAGTCGAAATAGTTGATCATCTCTTCTATTCTCACAGAATCCGCTGGGACTTCACTACCTGAGTTGATGAGCCTTCTTACATTGGCGTAAGATGCCGTATCCACGTCAATCGCGAAAGTAGATCTCTTACTCTCTTTATCGGCAGGAGTAGTGAATTCATTCTCGATGAGTTGCCCATACCTCTCAAAGTTTGAGCTACCGAAGGACTTCATCATCTTATCTGATCTACACACTTCAGACGTAAAATTTTCACTAGCATCGAGCTCAATAAAATCAGATGTCAAAAAACCCGTGGCACCTCTCGCTCTATCGACGTCAGTCCATCTCTTAGTTCCACCCTTAGACGCTACTTTACTTTTAGAACTATACCCAACTCCAGCTCTACCATCATCTAAAGCTTGCACCATCTCTTCACGAGTTGGTTTACCATCTCTACCTGTGCTTCCTGGAGCAGGCATCCCAGCAATATTACC
>CALFBV010000183.1 GCA_937951395.1 uncultured Rubritalea sp. | reverse complement strand
TAACTAGTTTAGTGCGCCCATTCATTTCAGATAACAGACGGTTAATCTTTCGAAGTAGATTGTCAGGAACCTCGGGCAGTAGATCCGTAGCTGTAGCCTGCCCATCTCTCTTAATGCTTAGTAGTAGCCGCAGCAGCGCTGCCTGTAAATACTCTCCCTGCTGTCCTGTATACCATAACCTCAGTAGTTCGATAACGAGGTTATGAGTATCAGGAGCGACGGTAACCACCCCATTGCGTAATGACTCTAGTAGTCCACCTTGCTCGAGATCAAACGTACAAAAGAGCCATTCAAGCTCCGATGATTCCAACTGCGCAAAGTGGTGAAATTGGTAAGGGTGGATGAGCATTGCCTGACCAGGAATGAATTTATGAGACAACTGGTTAATCTGGACATTACCAACGGTCTTCACATTAAAAGCTAAAACAAACCTGTGATGGGAACGGTTCTGCACAGAATTCTGTTGCAATTTTTCCCGAGTCTTCCTAAAAAACATAAGGATATTCCTAGGTGTGGGAAGATCTTCCTTTCCCACTCCCTTGAAATAATCTGTCGGTTCTTCTATATTCAAAAATTCTTTTGGAATTGCCTTCATTGTGAAAGTACAGGTACATAGCCACCTCACAAAAGTCAATATTGTTAATTTGTAACCACAATTGACAATAATTGTTAAATTAAAAATATTCTATAAGTGGCATACTGTGCTCCGTTGAAACAAGACATTTTACATTATGAAAATCATCCCTAATTTAGATAAAGAATTCCTACCCGCAATTTTATGGAATCACGAATTTAAGAAGACAACTCTTGAAAATGGTGAGTCCGTCACACTCGGACTGCTTCGTGACGACAAAGTTGTGGCACGACGCACCGTCAAAATCAGCTCTGACCTCGATTCTAGTTTCTTCTATATAGAGAGAATGCTAAAGGCGATGCTCTGGGCAATCGGTGGGAACCGAATCCTTATTGCTGGACCAGATGCACTCGTCGACCGCCTACAGAAACATTACTCCGAGTCCGCGTCCGGCAAGTTCGATGCAGAAATCATTGGTGAAAAAATCTACAGTCGTTCCATAACTGTTGAGCAGGCTTCAGCAGAGGAAATTTCAGAACCTACACAAGAAGGAGCCGCACTCGGACGTCATCTTGATGGCTACCGTATCGGTTTTGACCTTGGCGGCAGCGACCGAAAATGTGCTGCTGTGATAGACGGCAAGGTAGTCTTTTCAGAGGAAATAAAATGGGATCCATACTTCGAAACTAATCCACAATATCACTATGATGGCACTATGGACTCACTCAAGCGAGCCGCCGCACATCTACCACGTGTCGATGCCATTGGCGGCAGTGCAGCTGGAGTCTATGTAGATAACGAAGTCCGTGTCGCCTCACTATTCAGAGGTGTCTCCGCTGATGAATTTGAAACCGAAGTTCGCCCAATTTTTGCAAAACTGAAAGAAGCCTGGGAAGGCGTCCCGTTTGAAGTAGTCAACGATGGCGAGGTGACTGCACTTGCCGGTGCTATGTCATTAAAAGACGATGCAGTGCTTGGTATATCCATGGGAACCAGCCTCGCAGCTGGCTACGTCACACCAGAAGGAAACATCACATCTTGGCTCAATGAACTCGCATTTATACCAGTGGATTACCGTCCTAACGGTCCTATAGATGAGTGGTCAGGTGATATCGGATGCGGAGTGCAATTCTTCTCACAACAAGGTGTCGCACGTTTGGCTCCACTCGCTGGCATAGACTTTGAAAAGGACACTCCCTTTGCTGAACAACTAGTAGAAGTGCAGCGACTCATGTCCGAGAACGATCAGAGAGCACGAAATATCTACGAGACTATCGGCACTTGTTTCGGTTATGCCATTGCCCATTACTCAACGATCTATGATTTCAGGAATCTACTCATCCTAGGACGCGTGACCAGTGGCGAAGGCGGTCAGATCATCATTGAAAAAGCAGAGGAAGTCTTAAAAGCAGAATTCCCGAATTTAGCATCGACGCTTAAGATCAGTATGCCAGACGAACAAATGAAAAGGCATGGCCAAGCCGTAGCCGCAGCTAGCCTCCCAATAATCAAATAACAGCTATGGACAATCCCTATTTGAAATTCGTAACCAACATTCAGACAGGCGTAGAATCTGCCAAGACTCTGAGTGTTTCTGGAAAACATGCGGCGGTAGAATCTCCTAACAAAGTTCTCATTTTCTCACCTCACCCTGATGACGAGTGCATCATCGGACTGCTTGCGCTGCGGCTGATGCGCGAAGCTGGGATGCAAGTGCTCAATATCCCCGTAACCTACGGTAGTAATGAAGCTCGCCAAGCTGGGCGCGCGGAAGAACTTAATAACGCCTGTAATTATCTAGGCTGGACAAACTATCGAGGCCCTGAGAGCAGCACGGCTGCAAAGCCAGGTTGCTACCAAGCATTAGAAAAAGACGACATCGTTGCAATACTCACAGAGCTGCAACCGCGCGTCATCCTTCTGCCACATTCCAAAGACTGGAACTCACGACATATCTCCACCCATCACACTGTGATGGAGGCACTAGCTGAGATGCCTACTGACTTCGCCTGCTCCGTCATCGAAACCGAATTTTGGGGAGCCATGTGGGACCCTAACTTAATGGTAGAGGCCGATGCAGAGACACTCGCAGATCTCGTAGCAGCCACCTCATTCCACATCGAGGAAGTAGCCCGAAACCCCTACCACCTGCTACTTCCATCATGGATGCAGGATAATGTTCGTCGCGGAGGAGAACTCGTCGGGGGTCAAGGCGGAGCTGTTCCTGACTTCAAATTTGCAACTCTCTACCGGTTCAGCCGATGGGAGAAAAATGCACTGCATCATGGCCTTAAAGAAGGCAAAATGCTGGCGACAACCGATAACCTGGAGGAGATTTTTTAAATGGAAATCATCATTAAAAACGACGCAGAATCAGGCAGTAACGCAGCGGCAAGAGCCATCGCAAAACTCGTGAGAGAAAATCCAAATGCCGTGCTCGGCATGGCCACTGGTAGCACACCTCTGAATCTCTACAACGAGCTGATCCGCATGCATCAAGAAGAGGGCTTAGACTTCAGTTCCGTCACTACCTTCAATCTTGATGAATACATCGGTCTATCTAAAGATCACGAACAATCATACCACCGTTTCATGTGGGACAATCTTTTCCACCATATTAATATCAATCCCGACAACGTTCACATTCCAGATGGAATGGCGACTGATATACCAGCAGCTTGCTCTGCTTATGAAAAAGCCATCGTTCAAGCTGGAGGTATCGATATCCAAGTGCTAGGAATCGGGTCCGATGGTCATGTAGGCTTCAATGAACCCACTTCATCGTTCGCTTCTCGCACCCGTATCAAGACTCTCACACGTCAGACAGTGGCAGACAATGCCCGCTTCTTCGAAGGTGATGAATCACAAGTTCCCCGCCACTGTATTACAATGGGAATTGGCACAATTATGAATGCTCGCATGAACCTCATGCTAGCATTTGGAGAAGGCAAATCTGAAGCAGTTGCGGCAATGGTCGAAGGCCCCGTCTCATCAATTGTTCCAGCCTCTATTCTTCAGCACCATCCTACTGCAAAAATTTTCATCGATGAAGCAGCTGCCACTAAGCTACGTCTCGCTGACTATTATCGCTGGACCTATGAAGGAAAACCCGAGTGGCAACAAGACGCTTAACTGAACCAAAGCTAAATTTGACATGAAAGCACTTGTAAAACGTAAATCTGAGAGGGGTCTCTGGTTAGAGGAAGTTCCTAAACCAACTATTGGCATCAATGATGTGCTGATCAAAGTCGATCGCACAGGCATTTGCGGCACCGATCTTCACATCTTCAAGTGGGATGCATGGGCGCAAGCCACTATCCCCGTCCCCATGGTAGTCGGTCACGAGTTTGTAGGCGAGATTGTAGAAGTCGGCTCTAACGTATCAGATTTCTTCCCAGGGGAGATCGTCAGTGCTGAAGGCCATGTAGTCTGTGGCAGATGTCGCAATTGCCTAGCTGGAAAACGTCACCTCTGCACCGACACCCAAGGCATAGGAGTTAATCGAACCGGAGCATTCGCAGAATATATTTCCGTGCCCATGACTAATGTCTGGCACCACTGGAAGGGCATAGATCTAGATGTGGCCTCCATCTTTGACCCATTTGGTAATGCAGCCCACACAGCCCTGTCATTCGACCTCTTGGGTGAGGACGTTCTCATCACCGGAGCTGGTCCCATCGGCATTATGGCCGTAGCCATTGCCAAGCACGCGGGAGCTCGGAATATAGTCATCACGGATGTTAATGATTACCGCCTAGATCTTGCACGTAAGATGGGTGCCACAGTCGCACACAATGTAAAAAATGGAAACATCCGTGACCTCTTCGGCTCACTCAACATAAAGAATGGATTCGATGTAGGACTTGAAATGTCAGGAGTCCCCTCCGCGTTCAAAAGCATGGTTGATAACATGTCTCACGGTGGAAAGATTGCCCTGCTAGGTATACCATCAAAAAAACTCGACATTGACTGGAACAAAGTCGTCTTTAATATGCTCACAATCAAGGGCATATATGGTCGAGAAATGTATGAAACATGGTATAAAATGAGCGTCATGGTCTCTAGCGGCTTCGACATTTCACCCGTCATCACCCACCACTTTCACTACACTGATTTCCAAGAAGCCTTTGAGCTAATGGAGAGCGGACAGTCTGGTAAAATCATTCTCGATTGGAAAAACATCTCATGAACACATTCACACAACATCTAAAATCCGAGCTAAATGCTATTCAAGAAACTGGTACATTTAAGAAAGAACGCATAATCACAACTCCACAAGGAGCTAGTATTCGCGTAGCCGATGGAGAGCCTGTTCTCAACATGTGTGCTAACAATTATCTGGGACTTGCCCAACATCCTGAAATTGCCACAGCAGCTAAACAGGCTATCGATGAATGGGGCTTTGGCTGTGCCAGTGTCCGCTTCATCTGCGGAACCCAAGGCATCCATACACAGCTAGAAACCAAAATCAGCGAATTTCTAGGAATGGATGACACCATCCTATACTCCTCATGTTTCGATGCTAATGGCGGTCTTTTCGAAACCCTATTGGGTCCTGAAGACGCGATCATATCTGACGAACTAAACCATGCCAGCATCATCGACGGTGTAAGGCTCTGTAAAGCCAAACGTTACCGTTATAAAAACAACAACATGGCCGATCTCGAGGTTAAGCTGCAGGAAGCATGCGAAGTAGGCGCAAGGTTCAAAATCATCGCTACCGATGGAGTTTTCTCGATGGATGGATTCATCGCAGACCTCAAATCGATCTGCGACCTTGCCGATAAATATGATGCACTAGTCATGGTCGATGATTCCCACTCCGTTGGCTTCATGGGAGCACACGGCAAAGGCACCCACGAACATTGTGATGTGATGGGCAGAGTAGACATCATCACCGGCACATTAGGCAAAGCTCTAGGTGGAGCCAGCGGCGGATACACCAGTGCTCGCAAGCATATCGTAGAAATGCTGCGCCAGCGCTCTCGCCCCTATCTATTCTCTAATACACTAGCCCCAGCCATAGCAGGTGCCACTCTCAAGGTGCTCGAGATACTTAGCAGCTCGACTAATCTGCGAGACAAACTCGAGGCTAACACCAAATTTTTCCGTGACGGCATAGAGAAGATCGGATTCAACGTGCTACCTGGGGAACACTCCATCGTCCCTATCATGCTCGGTGATGCAGCCCTAGCATCTAAAATGGCTGATGCCTTACTAGAAAAAGGAGTCTACGTGATCGGATTCTCATACCCCGTAGTACCCATCGGCAAAGCAAGAATTAGAACTCAGATCTCCGCTGCTCACTCACAAGCAGATCTCCAGTTCGCCATCCAGAAATTTGCAGAAGTAAAAGAAGCTCTCGGAATTTAGGCTCTTCATCAAAGATTAGCATTGAGCTTAAAAGAATAAAGGATGGTGAGCAGAGAAGGACTCGAACCTTCGTATACTTACGTGAGCAGATTTACAGTCAAAAATCTACGGTGCCTTAAGGCGTCAAAGCCTGTCTCTCTATGTCTCCATTTTAGCCATTATGTAAAAACAAAACATTGCCGTTTAGACGATTACAACTAATCATATAAGCGACATGAAAAGACAACCGAAGACTAACAAGGTGAATAAAAAACGCCCATCTTCCGCCCATCCTGCGAAGATACCCAGAACCAGCATTTTGTATTGGAGAAGTAAAGTTGAAAAAACTCTCAGCCAGACTGGATCTCAGGGCTAACTCGTCTTGGGATCATTTAGCAACATGAAGTCTTCGAGTAATCTTTCATTTAAGCAAGCTTGGTAACGCTTACCTTTGATGCTATCCTTTACTGTTTTATCGTGTTTTAACAAACTGAGAGCTATTTTTC
>CALFBV010000182.1 GCA_937951395.1 uncultured Rubritalea sp. | reverse complement strand
CCAGCTCTAGGCCGCTGGCCAAGCAGAGACCCGATCGAGGAAGATGGGGGAGTAAATCTATATGCGTTTGTTGGTAATGATCCTTGTAACTGGTGGGATGGTTTAGGTGAAAAAAAGAAAGGAAAAAATAAGGATCCTAATAAAGGTAGAGATGTAGTTTGGCTTAGCACTAAAGTTGAAGCTGAAGATAACCCATTCAATACCGAAGCCGAAGCAGTCTTGAATGGCTCAAAGAAAGCGCAAGAACTATTTCGAAAAGGTGCGGATGGTAAAAAAATAGGAGACGTAATAGTATTTGAGTATGGAGGGGCTATTTGTTGTTATAAAAATAAATATACAAAGCCTCAAGAAGGAGACAAAGTCGCGATAACCAAACTAAGGGGGGATACAGACTGTGGGCTTACAGGAGGGACTATATGGAAAAATAATTACCCCGTGGCAGATGCAAATGCTTCTGTTAGTATTGAAGATACTTGCGCCAAAGAATTTGGTGCTGAATGGAAACTAGTATCCTACTATCATCGCCATCCTAATAGGTCTCCTCATAGCAAAGGGACTAAATATTCTGATAAGCTGCAGTGAAATTACTCAAAAAATCTTCTTTCATGACTAATATACGCGGAGAATCATATCAAATGGCTCCTGATGGTTCAGAGACTCAGTGGAATGGAAAGGAATGGTTCTAAATGAAGAGGTTTGTTATTTTTATACAATTATTTATTATAGTAAATACTGCATTTGCTCAAAATCACGACAATTTTCAAAAATCGTTTGACTTATGTAATAAATTACAAATGTCATATATCCCATTAACTAGAGACAAATGTCTATTTTTTATTGAGGAGGATAGTCTTAGAGGTATAGTGTGTTGGAAAACCAAACTAGGATGGTCGTGGTGGGAAATAGATGCGAATAAGGAATTTGATTATTGCAAGCCAATAAGAGTTTTAAATATGTCAGAATCTGAGCAGATGAATGAAATTTATTTACGCTACCATCAAGCTTTAAGTCCCCATAAAAACGGTTATAAAAAAATCACGAGATATCACAATCAACTAAATGCAAAGCACGCTAAAAATTATTGTGTATTTATATATGGTGAAATGACATTTAAAAATTTCGGAAAAAGATATCCAGGGCAATATAGAACACATTTGTTTCATGGAGCTCCGTTCTGGTTAAGGAGTGATTTAGGATATGGTAAAAATTTAGATGAGTCATTTAAATTGGTGGAAGCATTCACAAGAAATAAACTGAAAAAGTAAAAGCAAAAACAAGTAGCCACGCGAAAACAAGTAATACAAGTAGACACGCACGTAGTTTAACAAAGAAGACTATAGAGCTCTATAGTTTTGAGTGTGTGAAAAAGATTCTGAAAAAAAGCACCTTCGATTAATATAAAAATAACCTCTAAAAAATAAATGGCGATTAGGCTTTCATTTACAAGTTGTATACTAATATTGTTAGTCAGTTGTTCTAGCCAACGTGTTAGCAATGTAATAGCTGTCGATGATCCGATTGCTAGTTTTAATAGCAATATAGTAATTTTTGTTCAGGAATTACAAGGACATATGTTTACAGAGGTAGAATTTGAAGCCGAATATAATTAACCTAAGAGAGATCCTGGCGCAAGCCTCAGATAACGAAGCAGTCGAATTACTTCAGCAAACCCTGCGTCAAAGCGTCAGAATGGCTCTCTATGATGCGATGGAGCAAGAAGTCAACTTACTCTGCGGAGCTAAATACAAGCCTTCAGAGAGCGAATACAAGCGAGCTGGCAGTGAGCAAGGCAGTGTCTATTTAGATGGAAATAAAGAAGCGATCAAACGCCCTAGGGTGAGGACTTCCGAGGGCGAAGTGCCGTTAGAGACTTACAAAGCGGCATCCTCTCAGCGTAATCTATTTAACGAAGTCGTAGGCTACATGGAACAAGGCTTGTCACAACGTGGAGTAGCTAGAGTAAACTCAAAAACATTGAGCAAAAGCGCAGCTAGTAGAATGTGGTATGAAAAGAGCGTCGAACAGCTCAATGAATTACGCACAAGATCTCTAACAGATTATGACATGCTGGCTCTAATGATTGATGGCATAAGGCTTGCTGATGGGGTTTGGGTTCTAGTGGCTATGGGGATTGACTCCGCAGGAAACAAAGTAATGTTAGACTTTGAAGAAGGAAGTTCTGAAAATTCTACTGTAGTCAGTGGACTGATTAATCGTCTCAAAAAACGTGGTGTTGATTCATCACTAAAAAGACGATTACTAGTCGTCCGTGATGGCAGCCCTGCGATCAAGAAGGCTGTTCTTAAGCACTGGCCAGAAACAATACAACAAGAGTGTTTGATCCACATGCAGCGACATACTCGTGACAAGCTCCGCACACGAGACCGGTCAGAATTTGACAGTTACTGTAGTCGCCTACGAGATGCACAAGGAAAAGATGCTGGGGAGGAAGCTTTCAACGATCTGTTAGACTTCCTCAGTGAGCGAAATGCAGCAGCGGCAATAGCTCTCAAAGCTAGGAAAGATGATCTAATCGCCTTTCATAGTTTGAATGTTCCTAGCACCCTCAACGTAACATTTTTAAGCACGAATTGCATCGAAAACTCCTTTAGAAACTGGCGAGAAGCGACAGGAAACGTAAAGCGCTGGAGCCTGAAGCGAGACATGGTCAGCCGCTGGAGTGCAAGCGGAATGCTGTGGGCTGAGAGCGGCTTCAATAAGATCCGTCATGCAAAGGATCTAGGGGCATTGGCGACCGCATTATCAGCCTCCATTGCGCCCTCCTCGCTACGCTCTGAGGACTCCATTCCAGATGATAATGCGATGCTTAATACTTGCTCTACAACCAACAAATGATAAGAATCACACAATTAACCGCAGCTGAGTTTTAACGATCTGTGGGACATCCCCATGAAAGAATTTCCAAGACTTCCTTCATGATTGCGATCCGACCTTTTTTTCAAAAAAAAGTAGAGTAGGGGCTGTTTCCAGCCCCCCTCATCAAACCGTGCTTGCGGGTCTCCCGCAC
>CALFBV010000181.1 GCA_937951395.1 uncultured Rubritalea sp. | reverse complement strand
GGCGCAAACGCCCGCGTTCGAAAGACTCGACAGTAACCGCACAGAGCGCAAAAATCATCGTCACTCTCTGTACATGCACGTAGGACAACGGTGAATCAGGACTGGCGAGAATTTCTGGCAGAGCCCATGGGGGGAAGGTCGCCCAGGATGGCACCTAGAGTGCTCCGCGATGATCCGTGAATACCTAGGTGAGAGCTTCGATCTCCATTCCGGCGGAGAAGACCTCGTATTTCCACACCACGAAAACGAAATAGCCCAGAGCAAGTGCTCCTGCGGTGGTGATTTTGCCAGGCATTGGTTTCACACTACACACCTTCTTGTGGATGGTTCTAAGATGTCTAAAAGCAAAGGGAACTTCTATGAGTTAGCAGATCTAATAGCGAAAGGTCATACTGCAACAGAAGTTCGCTATGCATTAATCGGAGCGCACTACCGCAAGCAGATGAACTTCACTTTAGACGGACTCCATGCCGCAAGAGAGGCGATAGGGAAACTTCAAAAGGCAGAACGCGCACTAGCCGAAAAAGCAGGTGTCGGTGAAGCGCCTAGCTACGAAGATCTCATAGGACTAGAAGATAAAGGCCTTTTTGAAAATGCTTGGTTAGGTCTAAATGAAGACCTAAACACTCAGCGTGCGATTGGAGCTATGTTCGGTGCGCTTAAGCGTGCGCAGAACGAAGACGATGCTCTGGTTCAGTGGAAGGCCTTGCACTTCATGCTCCATGCATTCGGCATCGTTCTCCCTGAGATCAAGCAGGAAGAAGCAGTAGACGTTCCAGCGGAAGTTCAGCAACTCGCAGAGCAACGCTGGCAAGCCAGAGCAGACAAAGAATGGGCAAAAAGCGATGAGCTAAGAGACCAACTCAAGGATATGGGCTGGATAGTCAAAGACGGTAAGGACGGCTGGTCAGTAGATCCATTTTAGAAACCTAGTAGCCAAGTTCCCGCCACGATAACTAGTGGCATCGTTACAAAGCTAGCGATGCTAGTCATGATAGCAACCTCGGCTACAAGAGCCGGCTTGCCTCCATAATGTCTTGCTAAAATGATAGGGAAGAGTGCAGCGGGCATGGCGGCCTGGATGAGTAAAACCTTTTTTATCATGTCATCTACAGGTAAAAGATAAGCGATGCTGATGATGAATGCGGGGAGTAGTATGAGGCGAATAAAGATAGCTGAAAAACTTACCTTTAGGCTATATTTCGTCTCAGGTAGGACCTCACCAATGCTCATTCCTACGGCAATGAGTCCCAGCGGAACTGCCGTGGCACCCAGCCAACTAATACTTGTAACAAGTGGGTCAGGGATGTGAGTGGCTAATTGTGTGACATTAAGAAAAACGCCTAAGAAGACGGCTATTACTGGACCTTTTAGTAAGACCTTAGGGCTAAATGAAATTTTCCCAGAGAAGATCATGATGCCTACAGTGAAGATAGCGAGTTCTACTCCAAGGCTATGAAGGAACAAGGTGGCGAGAAGCTCAGAGTCTGCATAAAGTGACATGATGAGAGGCACTGCCATGTATCCGTAGTTTTGTAGTCCTGTAGCCACTGAAAATGATCTTCTTCCCGAGCCTTTCCCCATTCCTAAGAAGGGAGAAATGGCATAAGTGATGCCCAGAGAGCAAACGATAATCCCCGCACCAATGGCAGCAAGTAAAGACACCTTTCCGATGTCTGACGCCACTGCGCTACCGATAATGTTATACAGGATAAAGCACGGCATCACAACATTGAGCAGTAGCTTAGTGATTCCAGTATCCACTGATTTATCGATGATGTTCCATTTGCGCAATCCAACACCCAGTAAGACAATGATGAATACTGGTAGCGTAGCGATGAGAACTGCGAGGACGTGACTAGCCATTTAGATGATGCTGGAGGTAATGTTTCACGTATCAGCCAGATGCACAAGCCGCAACAAGCTAGTATTAATCCTATACATATTGCCTTCTTCGATTTAAATAGAGGCATGCACCAGAGACCGAGACGTAATAGAAAATCTGCAGGGGTAAGGAATCTTGTTAGGGAAATAAACCTTAGCGCGAGCGATTTTATCTATCCGCTATTCGTGCAGGAAGGAGATGCTGATGAGTCTATCGACTCCATGCCAGGGTGTAAACGCTGGTCTATCTCAGGGCTCGTTAAGGAAGCAGGAGAGGCGTATGCGCTCGGAGTTCCTGCGGTGGTGATCTTTCCTGCTGTCGATGAGGCTCTCAAGAATAAGACTGCTGATGAATGCTGGAATGATGATGGCCTCATCCCACGTGCGATCAAGGCGCTTAAAGCTGCCCATCCCGGGCTAGTCGTTGTCACAGATGTAGCTCTGGATCCATATAATTCTGACGGTCACGATGGTGTAGTTAGAGACGGTGAGATAATCAATGACGAGACCTTAGAAATTTTAACCAAGCAAGCAATTTGTCACGCCAAAGCTGGTGCAGATATCGTATCTCCGAGCGATATGATGGATGGAAGAGTCTCAGCCATTCGCACAGGTTTAGATGATGCTGGCTACTCAGAAGTAAGTATTTTATCCTACACGGTAAAGTATGCTTCAGGATACTATGGGCCTTTCAGAGGAGCGCTAGATTCAGCTCCTAAGGCGGGTGATAAGAAGACTTATCAGATGGATTACGCAAATGTTAACGAAGCTGTAAGGGAAGCTCTACTAGACGAAGAAGAAGGTGCAGACATGATCATGATTAAGCCTGCGGGAGCTTATCTCGACGTCATTGTAAGAGTAAAAGAAGTGACCACGCTACCAGTCGCGGCTTACCAAGTCAGCGGGGAATACCTCATGATCAAGAGTGCGGCAGCGGCGGGTTGGTTAGATGAAAAAGCTATCGTGCTAGAAAGTCTCACTGCAATCAAACGTGCCGGAGCTGATATTATTCTCAGCTACTTTGCTAAGGACGTAGCTAGCTGGATGAAATAGATTTATGAGCGTAGAACAGAATCTAACAGAAATTAAATCACAGATTACTAACGCTTGCGAGAAGGCTGGCAGGAATGCGGGTGATGTAAAACTTATAGCAGTCAGCAAGACCTGGCCAGCGGAGCACGTTCAAAAGGCGATCGATGCTGGGCAGAAAATGTTTGGTGAAAACAAGCTCCAAGAGGGGCAAGAAAAGATCCCCGTTTTATCACAAGATCTAGAATGGCACTACATTGGCGGGTTACAGCGCAACAAGGTCCGAAAAGTGCTAGGTCTATTTCACATCGTCCACAGTATAGATAGCCTCAAACTAGCCAAATACACTAATAATGTAGCCGCTGATATGGGTGTGAAACCATCTATCCTACTTCAGGTAAACATAGGAGAAGAAGAGAGCAAGGGCGGCTTCTTAGCGGAGGAACTAGAGGTAAGTTTTTCAGAATTATTAGATTTAGAACATGTCAATGTGACTGGTCTCATGTGCATCCCGCCAGCAGTGAATAAGCCAGAAGATGCCAGAGTCTGGTTCAAAAAAGTGGCCGAACTCGGAGAGTCACTAGAAGCCAAATACAAAGTCAAACTCCCTCACTTAAGTATGGGGATGAGCGGAGACTTCGAAGTAGCTATCGAAGAGGGGTCTACTTATGTTCGTGTTGGAACTAGTATTTTCGGGACACGATAAATTTTACCGCGTCACTCCGCGCTCGCTTGCTTCTAGGAAGTCTAGGAGGTATTTTACGTGTTGATTCTTTGCGCAGTCTGCGGCTCTGGTTTCCTCGATGGCTTCTTTGAGGTTCTTTTCTTTCTTGAAGAAGAGTCGCTTGTAAGCGCGGCGGAGGCAGGAAATATCCACTTTTTCAAATCCTCTGCGTTGGAGACCTACTTGATTAATTGCTCTGATGATAGCAGGATTTCCATCTGCGATAGTGAAAGGAGGGATGTCCTGAACTACCTTTGTGAAGCCTCCAATAATGGAGTGCGCTCCCACGCGGCAGAACTGATGCACGCCTGAGAGACCAGAGATAATCACATAGTCTTCTACGACAACGTGCCCAGCGATGGATCCATTGTTAGAAAATATACAGTGATTGCCGATCACACAGTCATGAGCAACGTGTGAGTAGCAGAGGAAAAGATTGTCATCACCGATCGTGGTAGGAGTATCAGGTGAAGTAGAGCGGTGAATCGTGCAGTTCTCGCGGAAAGTATTTCTGTCTCCAATGATGAGATAAGTAGGCTCTTCTTTGTATTTGAGGTCTTGAGTTAGCTGACCAATGGCTGCAAATGGGTAAAAGAGATTATTTTTGCCGATGCTAGTGTGCCCTTCAATGACAACATGAGATCTAAGCTCAGAATTGTCTCCGATGCTGACATTATCACCAATCACGCAATAAGGTCCAATGCTGACGTTTTCTCCGATGGTGGCGGAATCTGATATGATTGCGGATGGATGGATCATGGTTAGAAAATTTGAGATTTGAAATGGTCTGGCTAAGAGAGCATCATGGACGCTTTCTTGATTGCCTTGATTAGATTCTCTACATCTTCTTCGGTGTTGTAAATAGCGAAAGAGGCACGGACGGTGCCTTGGATACCAAATCTGGCCATGAGCGGCTGGCAGCAGTGGTGACCTGTGCGGACTGCTACTCCCATTTGATCCATGAGGGTGCCTAGGTCGTAGTGGTGGACTCCGTCGATGTTGAAGGCTAGAACGGCTGCCTTTTTCTCTGCGGTTCCGTAGAGTTTTATGCCCTCTATGTTTTTGATCTCTGCGGTAGCAATCTCTAACAGGTGGTGCTCGTGAGCTGCAATGTTTTCTAGACCGATGTCATTGATCCAGTCAAATGCTGCAGCGAGCGCGATGGCTCCCTCGATGTTTGGTGTGCCAGCTTCGTATTTAAAGGGTAGTTCGTTGTAGGTGGTTTTCTCAAAGGTGACTTGCTTGATCATTTCTCCACCACCTTTGTAAGGTGGGAGCTCGTTGAGGATGTCTTCGTTTCCCCAGAGGACTCCGATGCCAGTTGGGGCGTAGCATTTATGTCCTGAGAAGGCGTAGAAATCACAGCCGAGCGACTGGACATCTATTTCCATGTGAGCGGTTGATTGTGCACCATCGATCAGGGTGAACGCTCCGTATTCTTTGGCTTTTGAAATAATTGTTTCAATCGGATTGATCGTTCCCAATGCGTTAGAGACGTGATTGACCGCTACTATTTTCGTGCGCTCTGTTAGAAGCTTGTCGAGGTCTGTTAGATCCCATTCCCCGGCGTTTGTGATAGGGAGGACGTCTAGCGTAGCACCAGTTTGCTCACAGAGCATTTGCCAGGGGACTATATTTGAGTGGTGCTCCATTGTAGAGATGAGAACGCGGTCGCCAGCCTTTATTTTCCCAGAAAGAGTGAGGGTAGTAGCGACTAAATTAATGCTGTCCGTAGTCCCTGAGGTGAAGATGACTTCGTGGCTATGGGGTGCGTTGAGCTGTTTGGCGATGGTGTCACGTGCGGCTTCATGAGCGGCGGTAGCTTCTCTTGAGAGATGGTGTGCGCCTCGGTGGATGTTAGAGTTTAGCTCAGAATAGTATCGAGTAGAAGCATCGATAACTGATTGAGGATTATGCGTTGTCGCGGCGTTATCCAGGTAGGTGAGCGGGCTTCCATTGACTTCTTGTGCCAGAATGGGGAACTGTGAGCGGATCTTCTTGATGCTTGATGAGTCGAGTGACATGATCTGTTAGAAGGGGTTATTCTTCACTAAAGAGGTCAGTAGTGAGGAGCTTGAAGGTGGCAGGTGTGATCATGAAGTAGTCAGGATCATTGCTGCTTTTAGCGTAGTAAAAGGATGCTCTGGTGGCGGTCTCACTCTGCTTGGCTACTTGTAAGGTGTGAGTGAGGGTGGAGCTCGGCATAGCCTCGGCATCGAAGAGCTGTGTGGTGATGCTCGCGGTGAAGACGGGAGTCTCAAGTGCCTTCTGTGCTTGGAGGTTTTCTGGTCCTAGGCGTCTTCTTGCAGAGAGTTGGCTACAAGTGTTGATAAGGTATTTAGCTTGCAGAGGATTGAGCTTATCTGTGATGTCTTTCCCGCTAATGGTTGCTGAAATTGTATCTGCGAGGTAATCATGATCAACTGTGATTTCTTCCTGACCGCGATGCTGGACTGTGAACTGGATGATGTCGTTTTTAACCAGGTTCCAAACGATGTTACTTTTCCATTCCCACTCATTTTTAGCAATGCGGAGATAGGAGGCGGAGTCCACTTCCCAGACGACATCACTGCCCTGTAGGTTTGCGTAGATACGGCCGTCTTTGCGGGAGAATATCAATTTCTGGCTTAGTCCAGCGAATGGACGAATGTCGACAGTTAGAATAGGGTTCTGGAAGTCATATATGCTCAGATCTGTCGCCGCATCGGAGACGAATGACTTCACTGGTTCTTTAGAAACGACTGCGATGAGATTGGCAATGGCGACTTCATTTGGTGCAGTCTTGCCTCCATCCACGGTGAGTAGCTCATAGTTAGATCCAGCGGCAGGACGAGCGACGATGATGGGCTCGGCATAGGGTTGTCTGAGAATAAAACCTCGGATGTTTCCCCTGATGAGATTTAACATGTTGCGAGCACGCAGAGCATTCACGCTATTTGGTAGCGATGCGATGGAGCTCTTGTAGCCCGTAGTAGGCTGGTATGGTAGCTCGAAAATAATATCTCTATCACTGATTGTAGCATAGCAGTTTTTGCCACCTTCGTCCGCAGGAGGATAGACGGTGAGCGTTATTTCGTCCTCTATGCCGAAGTTTTTTATAATGATTTTGGTGAGATTATCTGTTTCCTGTGGTAGTGTGACTGCATCTTTCTTGTGCAGCTTGATTGCTTTTAGATTTGAAATATCCACGAGGAGTTTCGAGAGAGCCCTAGAATCAACTCCGAGATCTAGTGGCTTGGAAATCCTCCATGGAGACTCAGAGGATGAGTGATCTAGGACGATTTCTCGGTTCGCATTCTTAATGCGGATTTCCTCCATAAATTTCCGGTTTAGAGCAAATGGACGGTGATCACGGAAACCTGCAAAGTCATCCTTAAAGAGGGAGCGGATATTCAGCGTAGGATCTGTCACCAGATAGAGCATGTCATCATCTTCCGCATTTTCCTTGATGACGTAGATGGTCGGGATGTCTGTGGTGACATTTTGACCACGGTCATCCTGCGTGATGACTCGGTGCTTCCATGCTGACTCCATGCCGATCTTGTAGCTTGCGGCGATGTTGTTATGGATGTCTCTGACTGTGACTTTAGTCCAGTCATCTGAGAAGCCATAGTCTTCTGTTTTGATCTGGCTGAGCGGAATGGACTCAACTACTGAAGAATGCATGGAGAATGTAAGAAGAGGTTCTAGATAAAGGATGCCTGCGGCTCTGTCTTGATAAGGAGAGACGCATTCCCAGAGGCTGTTGCTGTTCAACTGGAAGACATGCTCTTCTCCATTTTTGTTAGATAGAGTGATGGATTGTCTATCGAGCAAATTCGGATTATCAAATAGCCGGTTACCAGATGGGATAGCACCACTTTCATCCAGGACTGAGTCATCCCTCTGCTTCAGAATATCCAAACACAGCCAGAATACGAGAGCAGCGGTGCAGATGAACAGGAATATGGTGGTGAATATACGCACTGAGATAGTGATATGAATTATGAGCGGCGATTAAACCAGACGATGAATGCAATGATCGAAGCAAGTCCAGGTAAGATGACTAAGATAGCTACGTTGATGTCAGATTTCTGCTGGGCAGGAATTGTGATTTTTTGATTCTGCACAGGCTTAGGTCCGATGCCTCCTACCAGTTCTTCTCTTCCTGCGAGCCAGTTGATAGATGAGTTCATGAAGTGCGTGAGCTCGCCACGCATGTTGTTGGGTCTTAGAAACTGGGTGTTGCCTATGACGATCATTCGGGAAGTGAGATGTTTTGTCCGATCCAGGTTTTCCTTGCCTCGCACTACCGCTATAGCGAGTGATACT
>CALFBV010000180.1 GCA_937951395.1 uncultured Rubritalea sp. | reverse complement strand
CGCTGGCCTTCAGCATAGAGGGTGTTAAATGCTAGAGAAGATTTACCTGAGCCTGATGGACCTGTGATGACTACGAGCTTCCCACGCGGGATCTCTACATCAATATTCTGTAAATTGTGCTGCCTTGCTCCGACTATTTTGATGGACTCCATTTTTCATAGATTGAACAGAATTTTTAGAAATGGACAGAGTTTTTGTTATGTGTTTTTGTTGTAAATTTTGTATTTGGATAACGATTGATAGTTGTAGTGGTGTTACTTGTAGTTAGTTGTGTGTAATTTTGTGAAAACATTATAATTTTGTTGGTGTTAGATTGAAAGACGAGTTTAGAAATGGGGTTAATGCATAATTATTTTACTTGGTGCTAGGTATTATCATTCGATCTTACAGAGGCGAAATGCTTTTATGAAAATGTCTTTGGGTGGGAGATAGAGTAATCATGTCGGGGTTATTAGCTAACGGGCTATATTTCTTGCTAAACTGCATGTATGCGTGTTTGATTTATTCATGCAGATTCTTCATGACATTTCCGAACTACAGACGATGGATGATTCCATCCATCTGGCGCTTGGGGTGTTTGATGGGGTGCATGTGGGGCATCAGAAAGTGATTTTTAATGCGGTGAAAGCTGCTAAGCTAAATGGTGGTAAGGTAGGTGTTGTGACCTTTGAGCCACATCCTGTTAGGGTGTTGGCGCCGGAGCGGGCACCGAGGAGAATATTGGCATCGCTAGAGCACAAGGCTGAATTGCTGGCGTCCATGGGAGTGCATTTTCTCTGTGTGCAAGAATTTACGCTAGATTTCGCAGCGCGGAAGGCTAAGACATTTATAGAAGATCTAGTGAAATACAGCTCTGAGCTGAAGACGATCGCGGTAGGTGAGGACTGGGTATTTGGTAAGGCACGCGGGGGGAATGTGGCTAAGCTCAAAGAGTGGGGAGCTGAAATGGGATTCGTAGTAACTGATGCTGATCCTGTGATGGTGGATGGCGAAAGGGTGAGCAGTACGCGAGTGAGGCAAGCTGTGAGAGATGGTAATTTAGAAGCCGTTAAGGATATGTTAGGCAGGACTTATGATGTGGTGGGGACTGTGATAGAGGGTAAGAAATTAGCTAGGCAGTTAGGCTTTCCCACGGCAAATGTAGTGGTGCATAATGAACAGCTCCCACCTGACGGAGTTTGGGCATTGCGGGTGAATTTCAGAGGTAAGTTTTACGATGGAATAGGGAACCTCGGAAGGCGGCCTAGTGTTGAGCAGGAGGGGGCAAGGAGGTTGTTAGAGGTTCATGTTTTTGATTATGAGGGAGACCTCTATGGAGAAACGATTGATGCGGAGTTTGTGAGTTACATCCGTAAGGAGAAAAAGTTTAATTCGATAGCTGAGTTGAAGTCGCAGATCGCAGCTGATGTTGAGAAGGTAAAGCAGGGTTAGTATAACTAAACAACGGCTAGATTTTACGAATTACTTTTGCCGGTTAATTGAGTGAAATGTAGGCGTCTTGTTTTGTTACGATGTGTCCTATTTCTACAGCGCATAGAGAATCATGCGAATGGAGTATATCTAACACTGCAGATACATTATTCTGTGGGACAGAGATCAGCAAACCGCCAGAAGTCTGAGCGTCTGCCAAAAGAAGTTGTATGTCCTCAGAGATATTATTGGTCTGTAGGTATGGTAGAACGGTGGCTAAATTCTTCTTAGTACCTCCAGGGACGATGCCATCTGCGATGAGCTTGTGAACATCGTCCGAAATAGCAGGGATAGCTGCGCAGTCTAGCTGGGCAGTGACTTCCGAGCTGGCACAGATTTCCTTGAGGTGTCCTAGTAGACCGAAGCCTGTGACATCGGTGCAAGCATTGACGAGGTCTTGCTCGGCGAGCTCCGCACCTGGGGTGTTGAGCTTGATCATTGAGTTGACTGCTTGATTATTGAGAGCTTCGCTGCATTTCCCCTGCTTGATGGCGGTAGATATAATGCCAGTTCCTAGTGGTTTGGTAAGGATGAGAACGTCGCCAGCCTTGGCATGAGAGTTCGCTGTGAAGCGATCTGGGTGAACCACACCAGTGACTGATAGCCCGTAAATAGGCTCAGGGTTCTTAATTGTATGGCCTCCTACGAGGGAACAGCCCGCGAGCTTCACCATGTCTGCTCCGCCACGGAAAATATCTCGAATTTGGTCTTTGCTTAGGATTGTGTCCGGCATTCCGGCGATTGCCATTGCGGTGATAGGACGTCCGCCCATAGCGTAGACATCCGAGAGCGAGTTAGCAGCAGCGATCTGGCCGAATAGATACGCGTCATCACAAATAGGAGTGAAGAAGTCTAGTGTCTGAACCAATGCAGTTTCAGAATTGAGTAGATATACGCCTGCGTCATCAGCAGTAGCGGATCCTACGAGGAGATTTGGGTCGTTTGATTGTGGTAAATCTCGCAAAACTTGCGAGAGAGATTCTGGATCTAGTTTAGAAGCTCATCCACCACAAGCGACGAGTGAGGTAAGTTTTGTTGGATCTGACATGTTTGTTATAGTTAAGTTTGCTTAATTATTTTCTCGATAGTGATTTATTGCATTGATTTATCGCAAAACCAATGATTATTTCACATTTATAAACACACACCTACTTTATGTCTGAAGCCCAAACTATAGAATGCAAACCATCAAAATGGTTCAAATCACGAGCCGTGGCGGTATGCGCTATGCTCACCTTTTTTACATTATGGTTCTTCAAGGACGGTTATTGGGGCTACCGAGATAAAAATGCTGAAGTTGCTGTGCAACAAGTCTTCCTTGGTGAGGGCACGGCCCCATCTAAGAATGTGAGTTTTGCTGTAAAAGCGATCGATGAATTTAATAAAAAGGAATATACCTCTGAGAGCTGGTCTGCCTTTGCGAAGGAACAACTCATTAACACTCCAGAGAATAAAGAGCTTCTTCCTCGAGACTATGACTACACCGCTACATGGCCGGAAGAAATAGTGAATGGCTATGATGAACTTAAGGATGGTAACCCTCATATTTTATGGAAAGCATATACTAAAAGAACTGGGCTGCCTTTTGATCCATCGGAGAAATTTTTTGACGAAGGGAAAATACGTGAGCAGTTCATCACCTGCGGAATCTGTCTAGCACTACTCTTGGTTGCAGCTTTCATCTGTCTCAGAATCTTGGGGCGGAGCATGAAAGTTACTCCAGTAGGCTACACGCCGGCTGGTGGTTCAGAAGTCCCATTTTCCGCTATGCGTAAAATTGATAAAAGAAAGTGGGATTCTAAAGGCATAGCAGTCATCCATTATGAGGACGAGGGAGAGACGAAGAAAATCAAGGTGGATGGGATGGTCTATGGGCAATTTAAAGAAGAAGAAGGAGCCCCAGCAGAAGCTCTATTCTCTCAAATAATGAATAATTTCAAAGGAGAGGTTGTTGAATTCGTCGATGATGACGATGATGACGAGGTGGACGAAGAAGAATCGAAATAAAGGAGAGTTACAAAGAATGGTAAATTTACGTAAATTCGTAGTTGCTAAATCCTCGTTATGAGAGTAAATATCTACATCCGTTAGAAAAAAATAGCGTAATTTAAATATACATATCAAAATGTCTGAATCAATCGAACAAAAAGTAAAAGAAATCATCGTTGAGCAACTCAACGTAACTCCAGACCAGGTTAAGAACGAAGCTAAATTCATCGATGACCTCGGTGCTGATTCACTTGATACAGTTGAATTAGTCATGGCCTTCGAAGAAGAATTTGGAATAGAAGTCCCTGATGAAGAAGCAGAAAAACTACAGTGCGTGAACGACATCGTCACTTACATCAAGAAAGTTTCTTAATCTCGGGCACTTACAAGTAACTAAAATTTTATTGAAGGTGGCTCATTTAGATGATGCCACCTTTTTTTATTTTCGCTAACTAGGTCTTAAGATATTGTATGCCTAAACAATCAGACATAAAATATGCTATGGAGCACACTCACGTCCTGCGTGAGCCTGATCGCAGGATTGATACCTTCGGAAGCTCAAGATTTCATTTCATCATCCTTTCCGAGGTGATGGATGAGGTGAATAAAGTAGTCCTCAGAAGAGGAACCGTAGATGCGTATAAGCCACAGATTATCAAACCGACCCATTACTCATCTGTTGAGTTAGAAGGGTTCGATGAAAAGGCGCGTGAGTTTCTAGACTGGCTAAAAGAAAACGATATGGAGCCAGTGTATTTCCAATATGGCTTCAACTTCAAACGAACAGAAGTAAACTCCGAGATCCTCACGGGTGAATATGAAACAGTAAAAGCTGAAGTGCTGGATAAAGTACATGCAGAGGATGACCCCATGATGGCTGTTATGGAGTCTATCGAGGATACATGGGAGGTTGGGTTATTGAAATTTTCTATAGATATGATCCAGAAATCTCAGGAAATTAACCAATTTGATTTTAAACGTAAGGGACTAATATAATCTAACCGAATGAGACTACAGACATTGATCAGATTAGTTGCCGCCATTATTGTGCTCACCGTTGTGGTGATCACGCTTTTTGTCATTTCTCAATACTTAGGCCTCACCGATGATCCTGCACCTAGTGTTGTAGTTGGATCAGATAAGATAAATAAATTAGTCCCCGTTAAGACCCCCAAAGAGGACTTGGTGGTTATTGATGCTGTTAGACGAAAGCTTAGCAGTAAAAAGACTCCCGAGATCGTTCTTGGGAATCCCGCCTTTGAGAAAGCCCGCTTGATGCTAAACGAAGGAGAATACGATAATGCCAGACTTAAGCTGAAGGAGATTATCGTGAAATATCCAGGGACTCCAGCGGAGAGAGAAGCATACCGAGTGCTAGGGGAAATGAGGCTAGATGATTTGCTGGAGCAACGACCTAATGATGGTAAATTCATTTACACAGTTAAGCCCAACGATAGCTATCTCAGAATAGTAGAGCAGCATGATACAGGCCTGGACATATTGATGTATCTGAATGGGCTCACAAGGATAGATCGTCTACAGCCTAAAGATAAGCTCGTGATTATGCCTCTTAATTTATCTTTGAAGATTATTCCTCGTTTGAACCAGCTGTTCCTGATTGATGCAAATGATGAAGTGGTGAAATACTTCGAACCGGTAGTGGATATGACGATGCCTAAAAGGCGTGGCGTATCAGAGATTGTGACCAGCACGATCGAAAGTGTGAGAGCTTATAAAGGGAAGTCTAGGGTGAATATCACACGTGGAGACTATCGTGAAGCAACAAAAAGAATCAAGATACTCAATCCGAATATAGAGATAATCAGCGAAGATCTCAAAGTGGACGATAGTTTCAGAGGTATAATTCTCACTAAAGCTGATATGGAAGAGCTAGCTCTCCTCCTTAAGCGTTCAAATGTTGTTGAAATTCATTATTAAAACCATTGCGCTAGATTAAGAACCGTAGCAAAATACCACGATGAGCACGAAACCTTTAGAGTTTGAAAAGCCAATCGCTGACCTTGAGAATGAGATTCTTAAGTTGAAGACCCAGTCAGATACTCAGGACATTGATCTTAACACAGAGATAGCGTCCATGGAGCAAAAGCTAACTAGCTTGAAAAGTGATATCTATGATAATCTCACACCATGGCAGCGAGTCCAGATCGCTCGTCATCCGAACCGCCCGTTTATGCTAGACTACCTAGCTTATGGATTCACAGATTTCGTAGAGCTTCACGGAGATCGCCATATCGGTGATGACCACGCTATGCCAGGTGGATTCGCCAAAATTGGTGGGCAAAAAGTAGTCGTTATCGGTCATCAAAAGGGACGAGATACGAAAGAAAATTTACTAAGAAATTTCGGTAGCGCTCATCCTGAAGGCTACAGAAAAGCACTTAGACTGATGAAGCTCGCAGAGAGATTCCAACTTCCAGTAGTGTGCATGATTGATACCCCAGGAGCATTCCCAGGGATCGGAGCGGAGGAGAGAAATATTGCCGAGGCCATCGCATTTAATCTCAAGGAGATGATGAATCTCAAGACTCCCGTCATCGCATGTGTCTTAGGTGAAGGTGGATCTGGTGGTGCGCTAGGTATCGGAGTGGCTGATCGAGTCATGATGATGGAAAATGCTTATTATTCAGTGATTAGCCCTGAAGGCTGCGCAGCCATTCTCTGGAAGCACAGAAAGTATGCTCCTGAAGCAGCAGAGGCGATGAAGATAGCAGCTCCAGATCTCGGCAAACTGAATCTCATCGATGAAGTTATCCCAGAACCAAGAGGAGGAGCGCATCAAGATCACGCTCTATCTGCCACTAATTTCCGCGATGCTGTCCTAGCTCAGATTAAACAAGTCCAAGCACTCAGCACCGAAGAAATGCTAGACCAACGCTATCAGAAATTCAGAAAATATGGCGAGTGGAATGGAGATGCGATAGCGTAGAAGTGTTAAGTTGGCAGTTATCACCTGCCAGTTCGGTTGTATGCCAAGCTGGTGGGGTAAAGCCTAGAAAAGATCCATTTGCGGGGAGTCCGCATCTGGCATGGTCTGTCTGGTGTTCTTTGCCTTTGGTTTATTCTGGGCATCTGGCTTTGATGAATTCATCTCTAAGTGTGTGAGGATATCTTTGGCTCTATTCACGATACTTGGCGGAAGTCCAGCCAGCTTAGCTACTTGAATGCCATATGATTTATCAGCTGTCCCAGGTAGAATTTTTCTTAGGAAAATAATATCATCATTCCATTCTCTAACAGCCACATTGTAGTTCGCTACGGCATCTCGTGTGTTGGCAAGATCTGTTAGCTCATGATAGTGCGTAGCGAAAAGCGTCCGCGCCTTAATCTCATCATGTAAATGTTCAGCTACTGACCAAGCGATTGATAAACCGTCAAAGGTTGCTGTGCCTCTGCCTATCTCATCCAGGATCACTAGTGAGCGTTCAGTGGCATTGTTGATGATCAGTGAAGTTTCATTCATCTCCACCATGAAAGTAGACTGTCCGCGAGCGAGATCATCACTCGCTCCGACCCTACAGAAAATTCTGTCTGTTAGACCAATGTGTGCAGACTCTGCCGGAACATACGCCCCGATCTGAGCCATCAGCGTGATCAATGCCACCTGACGTATGTAGGTAGATTTACCAGCCATGTTGGGACCTGTTAGAATCAAGAGGTTAGAGTCCAAGGGGTTTAACATCGTGTTATTCGGCACAAATTTCTCATCCACCAAGGTCTGCTCCAATACCGGATGCCTTCCCTCAATGATCTGTAAATGAGTAGACTCATCCAGCTGCGGACGCGTGTGCCCGTGAAGCTGGGCAGTCTCTGCTAGTCCAAGCAAGACATCTAGCGTAGCGAGAGCATCTGCCGTAGCCTGCAAGTCATCAATATACTCACACATCTGATTACGCAGCTTAGTGAATTCCTCTAGCTCTAACTGCTTCGAACGTTCCTCAGCACCGAGAACTTTATTCTCTATTTCCTTTAGCTCAGGAGTGATGAAGCGCTCCGCATTCGCCATCGTTTGCTTACGTGTGTAGTCATCTGGGACTTTATCTGCTCTAGCCTTAGTGATCTCTATGAAGTAGCCAAAGACGTTGTTAAATTTTATCTTGAGAGTATCAATCCCTGTTCTTTTACGCTCAGTTTCTTGCATCTCAGCGATCCATTTCTTGCCGTCCTTGGTCGCCGCACGTAATTCGTCTAACTCAGGATGGTAGCCATCTCGGATCACTCCACCATCCTTCAAGCTAGCAGGAGGCTCGTCTACTAGCGCAGATTCTAATAGATTCACCAACTCAGGGAATTCTTCGATCTGTTGTAGTAGCTGAGAGGCTAGGGGGGTAGAAGATGCAACTGCGGTTAGATCTTCTTTTAGCGTAGGAATATGAGAGAGAGAATTTCCCAGTGATTGAAGGTCCCTAGGCGTCCCAGCCCTCTGAGAAAGCCTGCCAGTAGTCCGCTCTATATCACGGATGTTTTTGAGTGTAGCTCTACACTGCGAGAGCAAATAAGGCTGGGCCAAAAAAGCTGCGATTAAATCTTGTCTGGCCAAAAGCGGAGCGAGATCTCGCAGAGGATGCTGTATCCAGTCACGCAGTTTTCTAGCTCCCATAGGTGTAGATGTCTTGTCCAGTGCGCCCAGTAAAGTGTGTTGCTTGCCAGTACGAGATTCTACTAGATCTAAATTTCCTTGAGACGAAGCATCGATAAGCACATAATTAGCAGACTCTCTAACAGATAGCTTACGTAAATGATCACAAGATCTGCGCAGCTGATGACTGAGGTAGTGTAAAATGGCACCCGCAGCAGAGACTGCTGTGTCCATTTCTGCACAGCCGAACCCATCTAGCGAGTTCACCTTAAAATGATCCTTCAACGTGTGAAGAGCCGTCTCATGCAAATAAGCGTAGGCATCATAATCCTGGCACGCAGCAAT
>CALFBV010000179.1 GCA_937951395.1 uncultured Rubritalea sp. | reverse complement strand
ACATGCTGCTGGGTTGTTTGATCGTGATGGAAAATTACTAATTATACGCGAAGATGTTGGACGACATAATGCGATTGATAAAGTGATCGGCAATGCTCTCACCGATGGGCTAGATCTATCGGATGTAGCACTTCAGTTATCTGGTAGAGTTTCTTTCGAGGTAGTGCAGAAAGCTCTTATGGTAGGCATCCCGTTCGTCTCAGCCATTTCTGCACCCACGTCTCTAGCTATAGATTTCGCTAAGCGCGGAGACCTTACCTTAGTAGGCTTCATGCGAGGTCAGAAGATGAATATCTACAGCAGCCCCGATAGAGTAATACAATGAAGCTAACTTCACCTAAATGGTGTAAGATGAGATTGGTTATAGTGAGATGCCTATATAGGGTGAGAATGATACAGACTGATCAAAAAAAAGCAAAGATACTAGAGTGACAATTTCTCTAAAATAAGGCAGATATCTAGTGTGCAACTAACTATACAAGAAATAATCGAACTCACAGGTGCCACTCTCGCTCAGGGAGAACTAAGTCACACTGTCTCTGGCGTAGCATCTCTAGATGAGGCTAGCGCAGAAGAAGTTTCATTTCTAGGAAATGAAAAATATGTCCAAGACTTCCTCGCTACGAAAGCGGGCGTAGTTCTTGTGCCTGCAAATCTAACCGACAAACCAGCCAATACGACATTGCTTGAAGTCGAAAATCCATCTTACGCTTTCGCTGCAGTAGTGAAAGTACTTGCCACAAAGCAACGCACGATCAACTTAGGAATCCATCCGAGCGCTGTGATAGCAGATGATGTGGTGATTAATGCTGATAAAGTATCAATTAAACCAGGAGTCGTGATCGAGTCTGGATGTAGCATTGGCGATGGGACCGAAATCGCTTCAGGTGTCGTTATCTGTGAGGGGAGTAAAATAGGGGAGAATTGCTTATTTTACCCAAATGTTACTGTCCGTGAACATAGCCAGATCGGTGATCGAGTCATCCTCCAGCCAGGATGTGTGATTGGCTCAGATGGTTATGGATACGAGTTAGTGGACGGTAAGCATATCAAGGTAGATCAAGTAGGCATCGTTGTTCTTGAAGACGACGTAGAGATAGGAGCTAACACCGCGATAGACCGAGCTAGATTTGGGAAAACAGTGATTGGCGAAGGTACTAAAGTAGATAATTTAGTTCAAGTCGCTCATAATGTGCAGACATCAAAACATTGTCTCATCGTCTCTCAGAGTGGCCTAGCCGGAAGCTCTAAACTAGGAAGCTACGTCACCGTAGCAGCCCAAGCTGGAGTAGGTGGTCATATCAAGATAGGTGACCAAGCTATCCTAGCAGGTAGAGCAGGAGCTACTAAATCTCTCGAAGGAGGTGCCGTTTACTCAGGATTCCCTGCACGGCCGATGCGTGAGGAAACCAGAAAGCAAGGTTCGCTCTCAAAGCTACCGCAGCTCATTAAAGACGTGAGAAAGATAAAGCAGCAGCTGGAGGCGCTTGAGTAACTGAGAAAATAAAGAAAGAGCTAAGCGTGTTTCGGCGTTATTCTAGTTGCAATATCGCTTTTCCAAGCGTAAGACAAGTCCATGAGCATGATCTTAGAAGAATCAGCAGTAACCGCTAAAACAAAGGAGCTATGTGCTTCTATTGTAGAGCAGGAGTCATTCGTTAAACGACAATCCCAAGTAGAAGCATTTCTTAACAACGACGAGGCGAGACTGCAATATCAGTCCGTTCACGAAGCTGGGGATGCCCTCAATCAGAAGCAACGTTCAGGCGTAGAACTCAGTGAGTCCGAAATCTCGGAGTTCGAGCAGTCACGTGAGCAACTACTCCAAAACACCGTGGTGACTGAATTTATGTCCGCTCAAAAAGAACTTCAAGAAATACAAAATACCATCGGTAAAATGGTTAGCATGACACTTGAGCTAGGGCGCGTTCCTACAGATGAAGATATCGAGGCTGCTAGCAGCGGAGGTGGCTGATGTGGTGGAGGATGTGGCTGCTAGTTTAGCTGGTCAAAATACCAAAAACATGAATAATAACGCGGGCTACCTAGGTAGCTCGCATTTACTGTACAGATGAAGTGAAATCAAAAAAAACATGGATCCAGAATTAGAAACATTAGAAACATCTTTTAATAATAGAATCGAGCAATGGATTTCCAAGCAAGGCTTGTTTTTTCAGCTATCTCATAACACGGGGGCAGGATCGATGTTTCCCAAAATATGTGGTTTGCTCTTCAGGCTATTATTATTAGCTTTTCTAGGGTTGCTTATTTTCTGGTTCTACCTTGCTAACCGTCCAAGCACAGAAGCATTTAAAGACGATGTAGAGGAGCAAATAGCACTAGGGATGAATGCAGGGGAAGTAGAGATTTCTAATATATCAAGAGATAAAGGCGGATTACTCACAGGAAAAATGCTTCTATCAACTCTAGCATTAGGCGAGACAGAGAACTCATTCTTTGAAGATTGGCATGTTAAGGAAGAAGATGTATCCATAGTAGGGCGAAGGTCTGTTATTGATCGCAAAAAGACCGCGACGTTCCATGGGGTAAACCTTTCCCCGCTCGGCATAGGGGATAATTATTTCTCAGGCTGGAGTGCTAAAGAAATAAAAATTCTTAAAATGGAGCTTAAGCTAAAGACGGGAGCTCAAACAGATGCCCAGGCGCAAGCGGCCTACGCTAGCCTCTTTAAAAGCTACGACACTCTTAATGTAGATACCATCCAGGTCTTTGATGCAGATCTTCTGTGGGGACACTCAGAGACCTCTGCTGGCTCTATCAAAGGTGCGCAATTAGATATTATCAAAGGTTCTGATTCATGGGAAATAAATATTATAGGCGGTGAATTCTCACACAGCTGGTTAAAAGATGCCGCGATCAACAAGATGAAGGTGATCTGCAAGCGCTCAGGTGAGGTCGTGATAGAAGAAGCGTCATTGAGCTTAGGTGCTGGATCTCTCGAATTTAACGCAGCTATCAAAATGCAAGCTGAGCCAGAGGTGACAGGCGAATATAGCTTCAATAATGTAAATGTAACAGACCTCATCGGTTCAAGTTATGAAGATTGGCTAGATGGCAATATAGACGGCACAGGAAAAATTACAGGTAATCTGAATTCAGCTGATGGAGTTAAAGTAATAACTACTGTGGAGTTAGCGGGGAGGCTTAGCCGAAAAGCTGGGAGCAATGAGGGCGCGTCAGCAGTGGATGCTGAAAAAGAAAGCATTCTAGTAATCAGAGGAGATAACTTCCAGCTTTTCAAGTTACTACAAATGAAAGATCCTAGTAATAGCTACTCACTACTCCGAGCACACAAAGGGACGATCATTTTAGAGAACCAAGGATTTGATACACAGGTCACTATAGAAAATGTGAGATGCGGGCTAAATGATCTCATTCTGATGAAAGGCAAGTTTGAATATGCAGTAAGAACCGCCACATCAAAAGAACAAGAAATAGACGCTTCAAGTCTTGATGTGATAGAGGTTGA
>CALFBV010000178.1 GCA_937951395.1 uncultured Rubritalea sp. | reverse complement strand
CCTGTTGGTAGTATTCGGAGGCATACGGGTTCTCAAACTGGGACACATGATTTATCGGTTGCTATCTTCAGCCCCCGAATCACATCAGAAGCTTCCTGTCTAGTGTCCTATACTGCACTGCCTCTAACAAATGCTGCATTTGAATACTCTCTACTCCCTCCAGATCTGCTAGGGTCCTTGCTACTTTTAGTATTCTGTCGTGGGCGCGGGCGGAGAAGTTTAGCTCGCCCATGACTTGTTCTAGATAGGCTGAGGTTTCGCGGTCTAGTCCGCAGTAGCCGCGCATGAGTCTGGATGGGATGGTCGCGTTGCAGCTGACTCCTTGGTCTTTTTTGAATCGGTGGAGCTGTCGATCTCGTGCTTCGATGACTCGATCTCTGACGACTGCGCTTTTCTCTCCACCATCGCCTGAGTTTAGTTCTTTGTATTCTAGTAATGGGACTTCGACATGGAGATCTATTCGATCTAACAAAGGTCCACTGATCCGCTGGCGGTATCTGTCTATCTGCACTGGTGAGCACCTGCACTCGCGCTTGGGATCTCCGTAGTAACCGCAAGGGCAAGGATTTAAAGCTGCTACGAGTAGGCACTGGCATGGGAACGTTAGGCTCCCCGCGGCTCTAGAAATCGTTACATGACCGTCTTCCAGTGGCTGACGAAGCACTTCTAATGTCTGTCTTCTGAACTCTGGAAGCTCATCCAGAAATAGCACACCGTGATGCGCTAGACTCACTTCTCCTGGTCCTGGGTTTGTTCCTCCGCCGAGTAACCCTGCATCTGAGATCGTGTGGTGTGGTGCTCTGAATGGGCGTGTTACCATGAAGCCTTTGTCTCTGAGCCTCCCTGCGATGGAATGAATTTTCGTAGCTTCAATGGCTTCTTCTTCGGTCATGTCTGGTAGGATAGTCGCCATACGTTTAGCGATCATGGACTTTCCAGTTCCAGGAGGTCCAACCATCAACATATTATGTCCACCAGCTGCGGCTACTTCGAGTGCGCGTTTCACTTGATGCTGCCCTTTCACATCAGATAAGTCTTCCAGGTAAGTTCTCTGTGAATTGAAAAATTCCTTCCTGTCTAAATAGAATGGCGAGAAAGCTTTCTGCCCTGTCACTAACATCCATGCATCATGGAGGTGTTCCATTCCGTAGACTTCTATTCCATCGACTACAGCCGCTTCTTCCGCATTAGCAGCTGGCACGATGAGACGGGTTCTCCCCTTTCGTCTGGCTTCAAGTGCGATAGAAATCACACCTTTGACCGGGCGTAATTTACCATCTAGAGCCAATTCACCCACTAGGCAATACTGATCAATATTAGCTATTTCTTCTTCCATACCCGCTGCTGCTGTGGCGATAGCTATTGGTAAATCAAAGCTAGGTCCCTCTTTCTTAAGGTCAGCAGGCGCGAGGTTGATTGTATTAATTCCCCCACCAAACTTCATCGCACTATTCGAAATAGCGCTCATCATCCGCTCTAGGCTCTCGCGCACCGCCGCATCTGGCAGCCCAACGACAGTAATTTTGAACTGATCACGCTCGGCATGGTTCACCTCTACTTCCACTTCCGTTGCCTCCACACCTTGCAGTGCCGCTGAAAAAAATCTCACTAACATTCCCCCACCCTAAACAACACTTCTTCATCCTGCAACAACCAAGTGTTCAAAAAGACATGGCGGTCACTTTCTCAGAAAATACGCGAAATTTCTACTCGTTTGTTCGAGATTCCCTTCCTAGGGTTCGCCTATGCAAATCCATTCAGCAGAGTTTGAAATCAGTGCCGCAGATCTAGACGGCTGCCCCACCGCATCACTCCCCGAGTTCGCATTCGTGGGTAGGTCAAATGTTGGCAAGTCTTCGCTCATCAACATGCTCTCAGGTCAGAAAAAAGACATCGCCATCGTCTCATCCACACCAGGAAGAACTAGGCTGATCAATTTTTTCAACATCAACAATAAGTGGAAACTGATCGATCTTCCTGGCTACGGATACGCTAAAATCTCAAAGACCGAGCAAGGAAAGTTCCAAGAATTCGTGGATGACTACCTGATCAATCGCGAGACGCTACGCTGTGTTTTCGTGCTGATAGACTCTAAGCTCCCTCCGCAAGAAATCGATCTTCGCTTCACTGAGTGGCTGATGAACTCTAATATACCTTTCGTTCTAGTATTCACGAAAGCGGATAAAGCTAAGCCTGGCGCAGTGCGCAGAAACCAGGATGCATTTCTCCATTCTATGAGTGAGTTTTGTGAAGGGTTGCCTAAATTCTTCACTAGTTCATCAAAGAAACGTGATGGCAGAAGAGAAATCTTGGCATTTATTGATGCTGCGATCAAAGTTAAGTAACTGAGCGCTAAGATAAAAAATAGGGGAGGAGAGAATTGAACTCTCCACCAATCGATTATGAGTCGACTGCTCTAACCGATGAGCTACTCCCCCGTCTCGTTTGAGAACTGTGCGAATATACTTAAAGTCGCTTGTTTGGCAATACTAGTTTTATTTTTTTTGAGGCTCCTCTTTTACCTGCTTCATACAATAGGTCATTACTTCGCAGGGGCGGAGTTCTTCTAGCTGCATACTCTCGTAGTCGAAGCCTCCGAGCCATTTACGAGCGTCCTTGGAGAACCAGATATCGAGATCTTTCATGGTCTCGGTTGGGTGGAAATTAATCATTACTAAGTAAGCTTGATCGGTTTTCTTATCATATCTCAGGAAACCGTAGAGCCAATGTCCACTGACGTTTTCACCATGGAGCCTGCCGTAGTGCTTGTTGTCTTTGTTAAAGGAATTTAGCCCATAGGTCTCGCCTGCACTGAAGGCTGGCTCTTGCATGACATTCAGCCACTTACGATACCAGTCACGGAGATCATCTTGTTCTTCGCTAAGGTCTTTTCCATCGTAATTATGCCCATTGACCCATTTCTGGAGTTCGGGAAGAGCGATATAATCAAAGATACTAGTCTTACCATCATCGCCGCTATAGCCCTTGGCGCCTTCTGCTGTCTCTCCTACTTCTTGTCCATTGTAGAACAAGCAGGCTCCAGCTCCGATACCAAATAAGAATCCACTCACTGCTGGTCCGATCTTAGATCCGTGACCGCCCCAGTGTTTAGGTGAGGCAATTCTGACTTCATCGTGGTTCTCTGCGTAGCGGGTCATGCTATGTAGTCTATTAGAGTCCCAGAGGATCTCATCTAGATCGTTCGCCCACTTACCTTGTTCATAGAGTCCCTTGACGAGATCATAGCTACGGCTGTCGTAAATTTCATCAAAGCCTGAATCTAACAGCTCGTTGAGAACATTTCCTTCCGTCACTTTCATCGGGTCGCCTGCATAGGCTTCTGCTAAGAAATACACGTGCGGGAAGCGATCTCGCGCCTTGTCCACAGCCCACTTCCAGAACTCTATAGGCACCATGTGTGCCATATCACAGCGGAATCCATCTACTCCAAGCTCCTGCCAGTAGGCAAGAATAGAGTCCATCATGTTCCAGGTCTTAGGCTCTTTCTCTCCATTAAAGAGCTTCTCTCCTTTAGTAAAATCAAATCCATAGTTAAGCTTCACTGTCTCATACCAATCATCTTTACTTGGTGTGTGTGTCGCTGCGTTATTGCCCGTGACTAATGCGTGCTTCTCAGAGTTATAGATTCCACTTGGTAGTTCCAGAGGTTTATCTCCATCTAGGTAATAGAAGTTATTATCTAGTCCGCAAAACTCTTTGACGTCATCATCTTTACCGAAGCTCTGGTAAGGACGCACATCACTCTCGTAGGATCTTGCTACGTGGTTTGGGATAAAGTCGATCAACACACGCAGTCCAGCACCGTGACAGCGCCCTAAGAGGTATTTAAACTCATCAATGCGCTTATCTACATCGAGAGCTAGGTCTGGTGAGACATCGAAATAATCCTTTACTGCGTAGGGACTTCCTGCGATACCTTTGAGGATCTTAGGGTTATCCGCAGGTCTATTAGAATAGGCCGTACCACTAGCATGCTCCAGTATACCGGTGAGCCAGACATGAGTAAAACCGAGCTTTTTAATCTCTAACAGAGCCTTATCAGTAATGTCTGCAAACTTACCACAGCCATTCCGTTCTATGTTTCCGTTCTCTCTCCCAGAGGTCTTGAGGTTTCCAAAATGTCTAACGAAGAGTTGATAAATGGTAGTTTTCATCTTTTATTTAAAGGTTGTAGGAACCGCAGCCGTTTTCGCGTTTGTAGAGTTCTCTACCACTACACGATCATGATACTCTGCATAGATGGCAAGCTTGCTCATCTCTTTAGAAACTTCAGCGGGAATAACATCAAGTGTCCATGGTATACGGTATGTCCAGTTATGATCACCCACGGTTCCTGGCGCATTAATGCGAACTCGGCTATCAAGTATATCTGTGATCATCAGAGCGGCATAACGCGCGCCAGATTTCATAAGAGCTTCTAATAAAGCCCACTTGATCACTGAGTTGTATTCGGGATATTGCTCGGCATCCATCACTGGTAGATCTGCATATTGGCTGATAATCTTCAAGCCGTCTCCTGAGCCGTCACAGCCGTTGGCAACATTCTGCCGTAGTTCTTCCCACATTGAGTGGATGGGTGGATGATCATGAGTGGCGTAGGTGGCAAATGCACAGTCTGGATGTTCCTCAGGCTTCTGAGCATCACCAAACATGTTGGTCTCCCAGTGACAGACCTTAAAGCCAGCGATGCCTAGGTCCGTGAGATGCGGTCTTACGTAATCTGGCACACAGCCTAGATCCTCGCCCACTACTTCGTAACCTTGTGCTGCTTGAAGGATTGCTTTAAGATACATGTCCCCATCAGTGAGGTTCTGCGCTTTATTCGTTATGCTATCATCGGCTCTTGGGTAGAAGTGAGGTAGCTCACCAAAGGTAAGCTTCTTAGCCTCATCTGGACTAAGCTCTAGGAACTCTGCATTTCTCTTAGGGTGCCACGGGAAAGCGTAAATACGATAAAACCCTAGGATGTGGTCAATCCTAAAGATATGGAAAATATCGGTAAGTTTAGAAATCCTTCTTTTCCACCAAGCGAAGTTGTCTTTCTTGAGAGCAGCCCAGTCATAGAGAGGAACACCCCAGTTTTGGCCCCATTTGCAAGCAAAGGCGTCATCTTTAAAGACGGTCTCAGGGGGAGCTCCGCCATACCAGTCTTTCATAAACCACTCTGGCTCGAAGAAAACATCAGCACTGGCGCATGAAACACCGATAGGAATGTCACCCATGAGCTTCATACCTTTGGTGTCAGCGTGATTTCTGACTACTCTCCACTGTGAGAATACGTGCCACTGAACCCAGGCGTAGTATTCCTGAACTGCTCGGGGGCCACCATCTGTCTTGACGTCTTTCTCGCGCTCGTAGCTGAGAGCTTTACTTGCGGTGTTAAATTCTGTTGGCCAGGTGGTCCAGTCTTCACTCCCACCAGCTTCTTCCATCAGCCAGCGGTATTTACAGTAGGGAACTAGCCAGTCTGCCTCTTGCTTCATGAAGATCTTAAATTCTTCTGAGTCTCCTCCCTCCTGCTGATAACGCTCGTAAGCGAGGCGGAGCAGCTTAGACTTTGCCTTTCTGACCATGGTATAGTCCACTGCATCAGATTCTAACCAATCGCCTGCTAGTTCTGATCTCACAATCTCAACATCATCCTGAGTCAGCTCAGGGATCTGAGCCATATCGAGGTAGATGAAGTCTAATGCCACGGAACTGATCGCACTGTAAGGGCTATTATCAGATCCGCTTGCATTGATTGGGAGTAGCTGGAGGAAGCCTACTTCGTAGCTCTTTAGCCAGTCGATACACTTGCGGACTGAGGTCGTGTCACCTATTCCAAGATCCCCTTTTCTACGCATAGAAAATACAGGGACCAGCATCCCTGAGCGTCTCGGCACCTTAGGAGATACGTTGGTGAAATTCTGACTTTTCATACGGAAAAACTACCGAAAGCGCACATAGATGCAACTGCAAACCACGTTCTATTAGAGATAGAAGTGACAACTAGAGGCTCTACTCTACGTGGATTGCCTTTGGCGGAATTGGCTCTTTAGGTTCTCCCGGAATAGGCTCAGCGGAAGAATCTGGCTCATCATCTTCCACAGGGATGGCTTTTGGTGGAGTTGGCTCTGTTGGCGCAGGTGTAGGGTCTGGCGTTGGTGCTAGCTTATCATTTTCTACGGGGATAGCTCTTGGCGGCTTTACTCTATCGCCTGGTAAATTGGGGTTTCTCAGTGGCTTGATGATTTTCGGCTGTCTCGCGGTCGGATTACCATCCTGCTCGGCATGCTCAGGTGGAGCCTTTTTACGCATTTTTATTTCCACGCGGCGGTTGATCGCCTGGGCTTCCTGGTCACCCGTGAGAACCATGGGCTGAGACTTACCGAATCCTCTGACGAAG
>CALFBV010000177.1 GCA_937951395.1 uncultured Rubritalea sp. | reverse complement strand
GCCGAAGAATAAAGCCTAGCTTGAGGTAACGTTTCTCTGAGCGTGGTGAGAGTCTGGCGTTTGCGATATTGACTGGGATAGATAACTTCTGCGCTACGTTCAGCATATTCGGCCAGATCTCTGACTCCATAAGGATAATCTGCTTTGGCTCAAACCTTCTAAAGACACGCTTCAATATAAAACTGAAGTCTAACGGGCTATAGATAACTCTAACCCCCTTAGGGGCGTGTTCCTGCGCCACTGCATACCCTGTGGACGTAGTAGGCACTAGTAAAATTCTTTCCTGTGGATACTTCAGTAACCATTCATTGATCAGCTTAATCGCTATGAGCACCTCACCCACACTAACAGCATGAATGTAGACGACTCCTTGTTTTTCTAGTAGTCCGTCTTTTTTAAAAATACCAATCCTCTGTAACAAGCCTGAACCTATCCCACCCCGTTTTGCCATTTTGATAAGCCATGCAGGAAATGCGATGATGAAAAAAAATGGTAATAGAACATTATAAAGTGTGAGGACGAAAAATTTACCCATGGTCTTCTACAGCTCCCTTCTTTTGGAAGAAGAAGATTACACAGCCTCCATATTTCCTCTTATCGATCTGCTGCCATTTCTCACCACAATCTATCTCTGCTCGTTCATCCACCTCGATGACTAGCATCCCATCATCTGTTAGAATGTTAGAGAAATTTTCTGATTCAAACATTTCCTTCACAAAGTCTCTATCACCCACATTTTTCCAATACGGAGGATCTGCAAAGATGACATCATACTGTGTGAGTGAGACGCGAGTAAGCATCTTAATCACGTCGTTTTGGACAACCTTTCCTCCTTTGAGCCTGAGTGATGCTAAGTTCAGCTTCACGGTGTTCACACACTCGCGACTCTCATCTACAAATACGCAGCTTTCAGCGCCACGGCTAAGACTCTCCATACCCAGAGCACCTGATCCTGCAAATAAGTCTAGGACTTTCGCTCCCGGGATGACATCTGCTAACATGGAGAACAAAGCCTCACGCGTCCTATCCGTAGTAGGCCTTACTATAGCCTTCGGCACTCTAAAATTTCTTCTCCCCGCTGTCCCTGCTATAATGCGCATGAGAGAAATTTAATGACTAGCAAGTAAGATGCAAGATATTATCTAGTTTAGGACTTTCGGAAGCTGAATTTCGTAATAGTCATAGCCAGAACCTAGCTGAGCCTTTGCGGTAAGAATTCCTGTGTCTTGATTCAAGGTGAAATATGTCTTTCCTATTTGAAGCTGATTGTCTCCATTGATCTGCCAAGCCCCTGCTATTTTAAGATCTTGGAGTTTCACTTCTGTACCTTGATTAAGATAAACTCTTTCTACTTTGCTGTTGATGCCTTTCTTCGCTTTAATTTCCAGATTGATTCCACTTATGTTAGCTTTATCAAATTTCTGATACACTGGCTTGGTAACTAGCTGCTTGAGTCTATTATAGTAAGGAAGATAGAAGCGATCACTTTGGTAGGACTGAAATCTTGTTGTGCCCAGATCAGCTAACAACTGCTGTTCAAATTTAGGTCGTAGAATATCGGCTCTACCGACAAGAACACGGACTTGATTAGCTGGTTTAGGATCCACTGTTAGTGGAAGAATACGCTCAAGATCTGTTTGAGGAACTATCCAGAAGACGCGGAGACCTGGCTTATTAAAGTAGGACTTCCACCAGGTTTTAATCATTCCATTTGCCTCATCGTTGCTAAGCCCCTGAGCGATTAACCCTTTACGTATTTGCTGGAAGACCTCTACTTGCTGAGCTTGTTTTTCTGAAGGTGTGACCCATTCTTTCTCTGTTACTTCAGCAGTTTCTCCAGTAGGAATACTACCTATTGTTTTGTAGCGAAATACGCCTCTTACATTTTCAAAGGCAAATGCGAACGGAATCGCTTCTTTGCCATTATTCGCTACATTAAGAGTCTCATTAGAGTCCACACTAAATGTCGCAGGCAGATCAAAATTCCCTATCCCTCTATAAAAGAGAAAATCCTCAAACTCGCTACCGACTTTGATCATATTAGCATCTCGAACGCGTGGGTAAATCCAAGTTGTATTCTCTTCTGGCTTAAAGGAGAATGCTGGATCAGATTCAGCTTTCGGCAGGATCTCTACATCCCACTCTATGGCTCCCTCGTAAGCTTCTGAGAAATCGATTGGTTTATAGAGAACCATCTCTGCATTCGTCCCGTATTTCTGATAATGCTCACCTAATTTGAACTCTCCTTTTGTAATCTTATTCGGGGTATCTCCAGACTTACGCTGAGGATACCACTGACTAATCGTGCCACCATTGAATCCTACTTTTACATTTACCTTTGGCGTGTCATCACCATAAAAATAGATCACGGGCGTTTCCATCTTTACCGTAACATTAGCCAACTGCGCCCTCGGCATCCCTTTAAATCCAGCCATTGGTTGAATCAATTTATTAGCATCAACTCGAACCAACATCTGACCATCCGGTCTCATTCTATTACCAGACCGAGGCATGGGATAGAATAAGCTCTCCACTCTAGGCTCCATCCCTACATGAGAATAGATAAATGATGGTAGATGCTCTTCTTCCACATGCAGCCCAGGGAGGAGTCTTCCATCTGACCCTGAGACAGTGGTGAATGTCCCCCACTCGTGGAGATCATAAGCTGAGAGAAATTGGCTCATTGTTAAACTAAAGCCACACATCGCGAGTAATTGATTTTGTATCTTCATAGATCGCCTTTTATCAACCATTGTAATTCCGCTCAATCTAAATCAGCTCGTTTTACATAGTGTTTACATTACCTAAGTGACGAGAACTCAAGGAGCAGAAAATGAAGCTGGCTGAGAAAAAGCGAATCGAAGAAGAAAAGAGAGAACAAGAGCGCCTGCGCCAATTAGAAATCATAAAGAAACTTCGAATAGAGCAAAGAATCGCTAAGGATCCATTTATTGGTACCAAATACGATTCTCTAAGTGCAAAAGGAAAAGACGACAAAGAACTCAAAGTAACGAGAGCCACA
>CALFBV010000176.1 GCA_937951395.1 uncultured Rubritalea sp. | reverse complement strand
CTGAACATTTTTCGCTGGGCGGTATTTATTGCCTACGAGATGAGCGTAGGTGATGACCTCCTCTTTGTTGGAGCGCACCGCGATATCGATGTCACTACGCATCACCATCGTAGTTGTGGAGAAAGATTCACTCTCAATCTTGATGACACAAATCCCAGATTGTTTAGCTGGAAAGGGGATGTCGATTTTAGAATCCATCGCGTGATACTTCTTGTAGTTTGGCAGAGTGATATCCCACTTTTTGTCGGCTTCTATGAGGTCAATGTCGAGTGAGGTAATGTCTTCTAGCTTCCGTGCCTTACGGAAGTAGGATTCTATATCGAGCCAGTATTGGCGCACCGTCACTTTCTCAATATTCCGAGTGCTGAGCATGATGTGTGGTTTTTCTTTTGTGCTAAATGTGGTGTCAGAAGACGCGATCAGTTTTTTAGCAAGCAGGCTATTCACATGGCTCTGAGCATTGCTGTGCGAACTCTGACGATAGATGCTTAGAGCTTTCTCCAGATCGCCCAGACGATCTTCATAGATGTAAGCGGTTAGATACTGAGCCTGCACGGCATGAGACGAGCGCGGATACTTTGTGATAAGTATTTTCCAGTTTTCTAGAGCTTCTTTATAAGCAGTTTGTTGCTCAGCCTGCCGTCCTTCATCAGGAGATTTCTTGAGATTTTTTTCTAGTTCATTGGCGTGTTGGAAAGGGATGTTTCCCATTAGATAAAGCGCTGTCGGGATACGCTTGTCCAGTGGGTGCTTGGTGATAAAGTTGCTCAGTGCCTTCTCAGCATTTGCTCTAGTTTCTTTCTTGTCAGTCTCGCTATGCATCAATGACACCGCATGTGTAGCGATACTGAAGTCAATGTCGACGAGACCTTTCTGACATTCTGCCCAGTTTGCTCCGTTAGGAAACGTCTTCGAATACAAGTTCCAAGCCTGCTTAGCTTTCTCAAACTCATTCAACTGGAGGTAAGTTTTACCGATGAGGTAATGTGCTGCTTCATGTCTTGAGTCAGCTTGGTTTTTCCTGGCGAGAAATGCTTTCTTACTCTCAGTTCTTGCCGTGAGTGGCTTCTCGATGAATCTATTATGATGGTTGTTGATATAGTCCTGAAGAGAATCAATTGCTTTCTGTTTATTCCCAGATCCTAAATAACTATGAGCAATGGCATAGGCAGTAGCTTGTGTATGGATGTGCTTAGGGTAATCTTGGAGGTAAGTTTTTACTTCAGAGATCCAAGCGTTTAAATTTCTGGGTTTGCCCCCTTTATCACGCAGCGCCATCAGCCTAAGCCAAGTAGAGTCAGCCAACAGAGGTAAGTTTTTTTGATTATTAGATTTTTTCAATTCCCCAATGAACTCAGTCAGATAGCGAGTAGCTTTAATTCTATCTCCACTTCTGTGAAATGCCTCACAAAGATGGAATCTCACCAGTCTGCGATTTCCACCTACGAGTTTGACTTTACGTTTATCAGTAGAGGTAGACGTTATGCGAGTAGTGCTCTTTAGTGTGCCTTTCCAGTCAGGGTCAAATTGATCTAAGTATTGGAAAGAATAGCTCATCGCTCCAGCCCAGTTTTCTAGCTTGGAATATAGGGATATTAATTCAGTGAGTATTGACTCTTTTACTTCTAGCGAACAGTCCAGTCCATAAGCCTCCTTGAGTAGTCTCACCGCTTTATCATAATCAGGGCTAGGTAAGTCGAGTTCCGTAGACTTAGGAGTGTAGGAGAGTTTTTCGGCAACCTCCATCAGAAGCTTAGCTCCCGCATCTTTGTAGGCAGGGGAGAAGAGGGACTCAGCTTCTTTCTCGTAGATGGAAGAAGCTGGTTCATAGGCTCGGAGCTTGCTGTGTGCTTGCGCCTGGATGTAGTTTGCCTTATGAATCCACTCAGATTTAGGATGCTCAGAGGTAAGTTTTTTAGCCGTAGCTATGGCATCTTCATACTGATCATTGAGGAGCTGAGCACGTGCTCGAAGTAGCAATAATCCGTCGTCAGCCAGATTACCTTTTAGAATCTCAAGCGCTTCCTTGTATTCTTTATTCTGTATTAGCTGAGACGCATCATTATTCTGCTCTTGAGCTGTTAGGTTAAAACTAACAGAGAAGCAAAGCAGTAAACAAGATAAAGTGAAATAGGAGAAACCAAAGAGGGGCTTTTTAAGAACAGACATAATAGAGTATTTTCTCCATTATATGCCGCAAGACAAGATTTCTTATGTAAATTTATTGTAAACGAGGAGCCCTATTCAAACAACGAAGTCTCTCTATGCTGGCAATTTCCCCCAGAAGAGGGTGGCGCACGCAAGCACAGCGACACCGTATGCGAGACCTACAACACTAAGCATTTTGAATCTACCCGCACTGGAAGTAGCCCAAGTGATAGCATCCCGGAACATGTAGGGCATGCCCACCATGAAGAGTCCTTTGATGATCATCGCATAAGCATACAGTGGCATCAGAAATTTGAACTGGTGGGGCTCTTGCCAAGCAGCAGCTAGAAGAGGAGCAGCAGCCATCAGGAGACAGAGACCTAAGCCTCTTACAGAGAGAAAATCCTTACACTCAGTGATTACCAGGTAAGTAACAAGAGGAACTCCGATAGCTAGAATTACCTTTAGTGAGTTAAAGTCCTGTAAGTCCATAGCGATAGGGCTAGTGAAGAAAAACTTACCTCTATCCGGGATGATCAGCATCCAAAACCAAAACATACCAATCCCCATGAGAATTCTGCCAATGCCGTAGTTGCGTGAGAATCCTTTGAGATAAGTCATTGCGCTATTAGGCTTCAGCACCATCCACAGGTGGATAGCGATAAGGAAAGCCGCAAGCACGAAGCCTGCTGAGCTGAGTGAAATTTTTTCGTAAGGATGCATAAGAAATCTGTGGGTAGTCTCAAATGAATATTTGAACCGCTGATTGCTTAACCCATAGGAGCATAACGGTAAAGCAGTTTATCAAAATTATGGTTGCGATCTAAAGTGGTCGCGCGTAGGTATTGCAACGGTTGTGCCAGCCTTCACGCCAGCGAGTCTCGCCTCGGGATGGAGTGGAGTTCTTTATTCTGCGGTCTAGCATGCGCTTGGCGCTAGCTGAGAATTCTCTGGCGGCAGGTTGTCCGCTGGCGGCTGGTCGCATGTTAGCTAAGACCTGGAGAAGCCCCCAGCCTTGGCCTTTGTATTTCTCTTTGGGGTTGATTCCTTCACCTTTGAAATTCACGTAGTCAATGAGCGCGTAGGCTCCATTAGAAGTGGTGGCTACTTTTGCGTAGTTGGCTTGGATAGCTCCGCGCTGAGAGGCTGGTGCTGCTGCGAGCATTTTGCCGAGTGCGGCTTGGCTTTTGGCTAAAATGAAGTCTGTCTGGAGCTCTACATTGGCTGCGAGGAAATTTCTCAGACTGGTGAGCTGAGAGCCATTTTTAGCGGCATTGAATGATGCGCGTGATGTCCACGGGCAGTGAGGTGTCTGGAGGGCCCATGTCGGGATGGTTCTGACTCCGCGCTGCTGAGCGAAGCGGATGAAGGATGGGAAGGATTCGGTGTAAGGTCCGCGGAAGTTTTTAGGATACCAGATGAAGTGACCTATGCCGAGAGAGGGAAATTCTTCACCTACGTTCCAAGCGGTGAGCCCGCTGACTAAACCACCAGATTCATTCTGCCAGATTTTCTTTCCGATCTTACGTTTATCGGATGCACTGAGCACTGGGAAAGAGCTAGTTGGCGCAGCTATTGATATGGCAGGGGCAGTGAAGGTGGTAGTAGGTGTCACTGTGCAAGCGGCAAGAGGTAGAAACGAGAGCGCGAGGAGTGTAAGAAGATGGCTTGATTTCATAGTGAAATAAATTAGGGTGGAATGCGTTAGAGACAATTTAACTTATCTTTAGTAATAAAACAAAGAGAATATTTCCAATATGCCTATTTACTTAAAATACATCATCACTGCTGCAATGGTGGTACTAGTTTCAGAGATCACTAATCGATACGAAAAATTAGGTGCTCTCCTCGGAGCCTTGCCTGTGATGACGATATTGATAGTGCTCTGGATGTTTGCTGAAAACAAAAACTCTGAAGGCTCAGATAATATAGCGAGTTATGTTTATTACACGTTTTGGTATGTTCTACCTACTCTGCCAATGCTCCTTGTAATGAGTGATATGCTCAAGAAAGGCAGTGATTTCTGGTTAAGTTTAGGTGTCTATGTCGTAGGCACCATAGCACTTTTCTTTTTGCTGAATTTTATTCTTAAGAAGTTCGGGATATCACTCGCTTAGCCCCCTATTAGACACTCGATCGCCTTCGGATAGACACCGATGACGATGATGGCGGCAGTGAGGATAATGATGGCGAACTTAGACAGGCATGGAACGGTGAGTGGCTCGTCCTTAGCTGGCTTGTTCCAGTAGATAGCGCGGATGATCTTGAAGTAGTAGTAGAATCCTGTAGCAGCACCTACGAAGGCGATGAAGACTACGAGCCATGACATATCGGCAGCTAAGATAGACTGGAAGACAAACAATTTACCCCAGAATCCAGCAGTGAGTGGAACACCTGCCATTGCCGCCATGGTGATAGTGAGCGCGAGTGCGAGGGTTGGATTTCTCTTAGCCAGACCATCGAAGGCATCGATCTCATCACTGTCATCCTGAACGCGGATGAGGTTGAGGATGAAGAATCCTGCGAAGGTCATGATGAGGTAGGCTGCTAGGTAGAACTTTACTGTCCAGAAGTCTGAGACGGAGAGAGCAAGTAGTAAGAAACCAGCATGAGCAATGGATGAGTAGGCGAGTAGGCGCTTGAAGTTAGTCTGCGCGAGTGCGGAGAGATTACCATAGAGCAGGGTGGCTGCTGCCATGATGATGAGGATGAGAGTCACATTCCCACTCACTGCATCAGAGGCGAGGAATGGTTGGAGGATGACGATAGCAACTCCAAATCCAGCCGCCTTAGATGCGATGGATAGAAATGCGGTGATCGGTGTAGGAGCACCTTGATAGACATCGGGAATCCAGAGCTGCATAGGCACTGCACCGACCTTGAAGCCGAGTGAGATGATGATGAGTGAAAGCCCGAAGAGGAGGGTGTAGGAGCTAGTGAGATCCATGGCTGCGATCTTGGTGAGATCAGTTGTTCCAAGCGCACCATACATCCAGGCTATTCCATAAACGAGGAAACCTGTGGAGAGCGCGCCGAGGATGAGATACTTCACTCCAGCTTCAAGAGACCCCACATTTCTGCGCATGAAGGCTACCATCACGTAGAATGTGATGGTCACTAGCTCAAGCGCTACGAAAATGGAAACTAGGTCTGTAGCGGATGCCATCCACATGAGACCAGCACAGGCAAATACTGGTAGTGTGTAGAACTCACCAGTGTTTTCGCTGCTGTTATTGTTGCTTGTGTATTTATTGAGGATGCTGCGGAAGTCATAGGACATCAGCAGAACTAGAATGGTGCTGATGAGAGCGAAGCATTTGAAGAACAGGGAGTTTCCGTCAGTGGTGTAGAAGCGTGAGAGCCAGTCTGGGACTGCTGTGAGACAAGTGCAGTCTCTGCCTACGAGAAGTAGGATGAGAATGATCGTTAATCCTCCTGCCCCAATAAGAGCAAGTTTCGATCTGTTCTTAGGTGCCGCGAAGGCTTCCCAGAGGAGCATGATCACGCCTAGTCCGACGACGTAGAATTCAAGGAAATATGTGTACATTTGATTGTGGATGAAAATGAGTTAATTAAAAAACTGAAGAATGGATTGTGGATAGATACCTACGATGAGCAGGATGAGTCCGAGAAGAATAGCTGGGAGCTTTTCTTCTCGGCTCAGTGGCTTGACTTTTTCTGTGCGGCTCACTGTTTCGCCTTGGAAAATATTTCTGAATGCGCGGAGCATGTAAACTGCGGAGATGACAACTCCCCAGATAGCAATGATGGTGGCGATCTGCACTGGTCCGAGACCATCAGCTGGCTTCCAGCCATCGAAGCCGGAGAAGAACACCATGATCTCTCCGGCGAAATTTGCTAGCCCAGGAAGACCGATGGATGCCATGCCTACGAGACCGAAGAGGAAGGCAAGCGATGGTGCGTTCTTGGCAAGTCCACCAAGTTGATTGAGTTCTAGTGAGCCAGTCTTATTCTCTATTCTATCAGCGAGGCAGAATGACATGGCGATGGAGATTCCATGCGCAAACATGAGGAGAACTGCTGCCTTTCTGGCAAGGTCGCTGCCATTATCAACAAGTGCCGCGATGGCTAAGAAAATGTAACCCATGTGCATCACGGATGAATTTCCGAGCATGAGGTCAAGTCGCTTCTGGTTGATGGTCACGAGACCGACCCAGATGATGTTGCAGAGTAGCAGGACGAGGAGAAGGGGAAGCCAGTGAGCCATGCCGTCAGGCACTACTTTGTAGCCAACTACGATGAGTCCGTAGAGTCCGAATTTCTTCAGCACACCAGCGTGGAGCATGGAGACTGGAGCTGGTGCAGATGCGTAGGCTGGTGCCGCCCAGCTGTGGAATGGGAAGAGTGAGACAAGCGTGCCGAATCCGATAATGAGTAGGAGGGCTACGGAGTT
>CALFBV010000175.1 GCA_937951395.1 uncultured Rubritalea sp. | reverse complement strand
TTTGTCGAAGACTGCTTGGTCAATAAGAAGAAAATCATGGGAATCGGTCACCGCGTTTACAAAGTGTTAGATCCACGCGCTCCACACCTTCAGAAAATGGCGATCAAGCTCACAGAGGAGCTAGGCGAGTCAAAGTGGATCAATATGTCAGAGCGTATCGCTACGATCATGCGTGAGCGTAAGGGGCTCAATGCAAACGTAGATTTCTACTCAGCAACAGTTTACTATTCGTTGAATATCCCTACAGATTTATTCACTCCTATCTTCGCGATAGCTAGAATGTCTGGCTGGACAGCACAGGTGCTAGAGCAGCTGAAGGATAACAGACTATACCGACCACTCACAAAATACGTGGGACCTGCAACAACGTCACCAGTGCCACCGATTGCGGAGCGCTAGGCTCTGAAGGTATATGCGATTTCATCATTTCACTATGGTATATCTTCTCACGAGGATATGCCATTTTTTTACTCAGAATTACACTGTTAGCTTTTACAAATCTTAGCTTGAAGAGCTGGGGGCAATAGCTATAATTTTCTTTGTATGAAAAATTTCTATCAGTTAGTGGCTATGCTTGGCCTCGCGTTCTTTTTTGCATCCTGTGCTAGTAAGACAACTGTGACGCAGAAAAAGGTGCGTTCGGGGCTGGACTCATACAACGATGGCTATGAGCTCACTAAGGATGAGCAAGGGATGTCACGCTCTGTCTCTAAGCAGGTCAGTCAATTTGATGGTCAAAGACAGAGTAATATTGGCGGCAGAGATTTTGCAGGTAAGGATTACAATAAAGAAAGCTACCGTAAAGAGCGCTGGGGCGGCAACAAAGGATATACTGCCAATCAATATGGGGGAAATACTGACGGGAGTAAATTTCAACACGCACCACATTACGTTAGTCGCAAAGCCTACGATGGAGGTGGATTTAAGTCGATTAAGAAAAACCAATTTAATGCTGGGAAATACAACACTGGTAGGGCTCAAGAAGGACGGTTAGATACAGTTAAAACTGGGTCTAGCGACTTTGTCTCCAGTAGACACGATGCTCCTGACCCGCTCGTTATAAGCAGGGAAGATTACAATAAGCTCAGCGTCCGCGAAACTAAGTCGATGCTAGGCAGGTAAATTTCTATTTCACCTTAGACATATTCAGTAATGTCTTAGCTGCATCCAATTTAGGGTTATTGATGACAAGACGTAGTTTGTCCGAGTCTATGCGGCGGCGAATAGAACTAGCTATTTCCGCTTCAATGTCATGAGAGGTTTTCGTGATTCGTCCACGTCTACATGTTAGATACATCACGATCATGGAAAGAATACCAGCTGGGATCATGGATAGCATGAAGCTGGTGAGCCAGAGTGAAGCTGGCGGTGTTGGGTAACTCTTTAATCCTTCAGAGAGTGATTTCGCTGTCTTGCTCATTGATTGAAAGTATTCTGCATAGAGTGCGATAGCTGGTCCTAGGAGCATGGTCCAAAATACGATGAATGCAATGATTCCACCAAACCAGAGTGTGAATCCAGAAATCCGGCGTCTCTTAATGGATTTAGTGATGATCTCTTGTGCTTCTATTTCTAATCCTGTGAGGCCCTGAAGTTCGATTACATTGACCTGTCTGTTCAGCTCCGCATCTTCTGAATGATCAGTGATCGCAGTCAGTGCATGAGAGAAATTTTTGATATCCTCACGGTAAGCATCGTTGATCAGTGAATTGAGTCGTTGTCTGGATTGATCGCGCAGTGTTTGCTCGAAATCCTTAGTCTTACTCCATGATTTCACTGAGTGAAATGCCGTCATGATGAGAGACGGGACGCTACCTAGTGTGGTGAAAATGAGCCTATCCCAAGCGCCATGGGTGAGTCCTAAAACTCCGATTAATGATCGGTAAGGGAATAGTAAAGCAGGCGTGCGCTCTATGGCGTCTGCCCTGAATCTAGAACGGATGCCTATGTGAAGCTGCGCGGTATCACCGATGACTTCCTTCTGCACTATATCCGGTAGAGTGGCTGATAGTTGATCCAGGTTTTCTACTGGAGCACCGATTCGCTGACGGAAGTCTACGAGGGTTTCCGCAAGGTGATACCTAGTGAGCTGAATGCGCTGCTGAAGTTGGCTTTCCCTGTGCTTAGCTAGCGTGGCAGGGTCTGCAAGGAGTGGCGTGAGCGCGGCAGAGATTAGCTGTCGAGCAGCAGACCGTGCCTCTGTGTCACCTGCAATCCCTGCATCAGGGATGAAAACTGCGGGGAGAATACTTGCGGATGGTACGTGTGGGGTCCAGCTCTGCATTTCTGTTAGACAATCATTTCTAACCGAGTCACTAGGGGTAAGATTTTCATCTTCTGGTCTAAACCTAACCACAGGGAGAACAATAGATCCATCCATTGAGCCTATAAACGCAGCTAGGGATGAATCTCTGATGTGTGAGACGGATGTTACAAGGAGTTTGATATTAGAAGAGGCTAGGGCAACACTAGAAAGAGCTTCTAATGATGGGTTGTGATCTGAGTAACCTGGTGAATCTGCCAGAACATAGGGCGCGCCTAGGTCTAACATGTTTTGCGGAGACGTCTTGATGAATCTTTCTCCGTTAGTAAGCTCAGTGAATGGCTGCTGGCTACCGATCCACGTGAGATCCATGCTACGCTCAGCGGCATTCTGCCCAGACTGGATCACCTGATTTGCAGTATCATCCTCTGCGAGAAAGGCACGTGTGAGCCAGCTTTTTCCTTCACCCACTCTGCCTACTAGGGCCAGTGTAGCAGGTCCAGCGGACTGCCCTGAGCGGATGCGCTGGATGTCACTGCGGAGATTGTCCGTGATCTCTGAGATTGAATGCGTCAGCGGCGCATCGTGGCCGAAAAGTTGACGCACGGCTCTATCCGCTCTATCTGCGAGATCGATGGTAATAGTTTTTTGAGTGTTCATATTAGATGTTAGTTATCTAGTTTATCCCATATACGCTTGTCAGTGAGTGGAGTGACTGCTGGGGAAATCGGCAGCTCAGGTGATGACGAAAGTTTGTAAGTAGTCTTGCTTCCATTGGTGTTCTTAAAACTTACCTCTGGAGCTTCATCGCGTATCGACCGCGGAATGCGGAACTTGTCACAAGTGATAGAGAAGAGTCTGGACAAGTAGGGCAGGGTGTTATCCTTCAGAAGTGAGTCCTGAAATCCCATCATGGCTGTGGCGGAACCTCCAGCAGTGATGACTGCGGCGATGCTGCCATTGATCGCATGTGAGACTGAAGTAGCGGCGAATAAAGTGGCACCGCCGTCGACTGCGAGTGTAGCAATACCACAAACGGCAGCAAGTCCGCCGATCGTCCCTAGCAGAGCTTTCCCTCCAATCGTAAATTTCTGCATCATTGTAAATCCATCCCAGCGGTCTTGTGCCGAGCGGTCTAGCATTTCTTTATCAAAACTCTCGATAGGGTGTTTCTGAAAAGTTTCGAAGACGCCATTCCAGGCAGCTTCTAGCTCAGGGATCTCAGCATCTGCAGGGCACCATCGCTGGCTCTGTGTTCTGCGTGCTAGAGCGTCACTGCTCGCTATCTTGATAGAACCGAGCTTGAGGTGTTGCTTGAGTTCGCCTTCGAGATCCTTGATCTTATCCGTAGCGAGTGACTTGATATTTAGTGAGCGGATAAATTTCTTAGTGCTGTCAAAGGCTTTATCAAAAGGGTTTGCCATTTTCAATGGGAGCTTCAGGCCGAACGGAGCTGTTCTCACTAGACTCTCATGCAGTGCGCCGGCAAACTCTGGTGACATGATCTGCAATGGCTCGCCAGTAGTTTCATCCGTCATCATGCGGTGGCAGGTAGCGAGTAACCCTTCGTGAATATTAGAGATTTCTCGCTCCGAGTCGCTGACCCATTTGGTGATGGAAGTATCTGCCTGGTAGAGAAGATTGTTGAGCTCGGTCTGGTGATCAGAAATTTTGATACGCTGTATTTCAGCTACGTCCAGATTATTAGAAAGCGTGAGAAGGTCATCACTAGATTGAACGCCTTCAGCTAGTGGGTAGAACTGAGGGGCTTCTGCGCGGTCGAAATTTTCAACTAAGCGAGCAGGCGTGTAGTGTCTCCAGCCCTGACGGTCACCGCGGTCTTCTATCGCGAAGTCAAATGCGCCGTAAACATGATCAGACGCGATGCTGAACTGTTCCAACAGACGTGTAACATCGGTATCAGTCATCGTCCTTTCTGGCTGTCCTTCCTCAGGGCGGATCATATTGATGAGTAAATAAAGCGGAGCAGATGCCATGCGCTGGCGCAGCGCGTGGAGCATGATCTCTATGAGGCGGTCACGGATCGCGGCTCTGTTCCACACCACTAAAAATGCTGAGCAGACCCTAGCTGCTGCGGAGAGAAAATCTAAGCGAGGGTTTTCTGCCGGTAAGAGATCCATCTGATTTTCTGTCTGATCATGCGTCTGGATATCTGGGCAATCTAACAGACCAGTGCCGAGATCATCTAATAGTGGGTCGCCGGCGATGAGAGGAATAGATAAAGTTTCTAAATGATCGCGCCCGCTGCGGTATTGCTCAGCAGCTTTTTCAGGATCAGTATCCAGAAACTCAACTCCATTCGGGTGAGCGGTAGCGATCAGGTCTAGCAAAAGCTCACGGAACGAATGATCATCTAGCCAGCTCTGCGGAACCCAGTATACAAAACGATGTGTGCCAGTGGAACTAGATGAACCACGCGGCACACGTGCTCTGCCTGATGGACTCAGAAAACTAGCAACCACACTAGATTTACCAGAGTTCAGCTGCCCAGTGACCGCTAGGATAGGATGCTGGCTAAGTTTCTGTGCCGTATCTAAGCTACGCTGGATAGTGGAAATGTCCGCAGAGATCTCTCCGCACTGAGCCGCATCTAGAGCTTGGGGTAGGTCTAATGCTGTTCCATCTTCTGGCCATTGGCAAATCCATTGAGAGGTGAGTGTGACTGATGTCGACATGCGCTGAATTTACAGTCGAACTATCCATTTCACAAGCAGAGTTTCCCGTGATGTTGATTCTTTATGAAGAGGGCACTTCTGGAAACCTCTGAGGCAAATTTACATTTTAAAGTATTTAATTTTTCTTATCAGAAAGTAGTTTAAAGGCATGAACTACCGTAAGCCATCCAAGAACTACGATCTTTTTAGTGCTATATCCAAGAAACGAGCT
>CALFBV010000174.1 GCA_937951395.1 uncultured Rubritalea sp. | reverse complement strand
TGGAGCCTCTCGTTCTGTTATTTCCCGCTAGGAATAGATCTACCGCTCCAGATGCTATAATCCCGTTGTTGATGATGTGGGTATCTAAACGCAGATCGTAGATTTTTCTAGCGATCTGTACATTCACATCATCGTCTTCGGAGCCAGGAGCTTGGTCAAAGAGTATGACTTCAATGTCTGGGTTGTCGCGCATCATTTGCCTGAACTGGGAAAATGAATTGCCATCAATCGTTCCATCTAAAACAGCAGAGCGATGATCTTCTGACACATAGAATGGGGGGTAGTCATGCCGGTGGACATCATTAAATCCAGAGTTACTCCCTCCATCACACGAGTTGAGGGAAATGAGTGAGCACGCTAATGCAATCGACTGAAAGAGTAGAAATATGGATTTTTTCATAGTAGTTCATATTACCCCATCTATAGGCGAGACGCCAATAGAATAATATGAACCCTAAATGCTCTTATTTTCTGCGCTTGTAGGACTTGCTTTTAGGCGTGGTCCGAGATGGCTTAGGAGTGTCCCTTCTTGCAGGGCGTTTGTTTTTGGGGGCAGGGGTGCTGCGGTATCCTTTGAGTTGTTCCTTAGGGTTAGTCTGTAGCATCTCTATATCTTCTTCACTTAGCTCAGCCCATCTACCTGCTTCTAGGCCTGTGTCAATGATCATGCCGATGCGGACTCGGACGAGTTTCACAACATTGAGGTGGAGAGCTTTACACATCAAACGGATCTGACGCTTCATTCCTGTCTCTAGTGTGACGAGCATTCTTCTAGGGGAGAGACGCTTCACTGATTTAGCTTTAGCACGAGGCATACCTTTACCGATAAAGACACCGCGTAAAAATGTGTCCAGTACATCGTTGTCGTATGCTTGATTGGTGGTTACTAGATATTCTTTTTCCACCTTGAGTGATGGGTGTGCGAGTCTCTGTGCGAGGTCCCCATCATTGGTTAGGACGATGAGTCCTTCAGAGTCTTGGTCCAGTCTACCCACGTGATTTAAATGCCTGAGTGTTGGAGGGATAAATTCATAGATGGTGTCGCGCTTTAGCTCATCATTCTTAGTGCAGACGCAGCCTCTTGGTTTGTTGAAAATGATGGTTTTTATCTCCTTGGGTTGGACGCGCTTCCCCTCGATTTTGACAAAGTCCTTATCGCTCACTTGTTGTGATAGGTCGGTGCACACGTAGCCATTCACTTGGACGAGTCCGTCCTGAATAAGTTGGTCGCATTTTCTGCGTGAGTCGATGCCGCATGAGGCGAGGTATCTATTGAGCCTGAACTCTTCATAGATTTCTTCATAAAGCTCCTCTGGAGTATTATCGGAAATAGGCTGGTCTTCTGGTGTGGACATATCTTGAGGTCTTGGGTTCTTGACGTCTGGCGACGTGAGGATGAGTAAAATAGATGAAGAAAAGAAAGCCCGCTAAGCGAAATGATTCGCTAAGCAGGCTTGTCGGAATGTTTGAAATAGGAATCTTAGTGGAGTCTCATGGAGACTACTAATCACTAGTCAGTTGACTTAGTTTTAGGAAGACCAGTCGGTGACTGTCCTTCTTTCCACTGACCACGGTCCTTGAGTGCTTTTACGCGCTCGAATCGCTTCATGACTGATCGCTTACCTTGAGCGCTACCTTGTGCTTTTAGACTTGAATGCTTTGACATAATGAAAGTTGTTTTTGTTGTGAGGGCGTTTGATAGTGTGGAATCTGAGGTTTGGCAACTAGAAAGTGATAGAAAATGGGAAGAAATGTGGGATTTCTTCAGAACAGTAGATGATAAGGCTAAAAAAGCACCTCAGAGATAGGCTCGTGAGGTGTTTTTTATGAAGATCCTCTGTTTATTATTTAATCACTGCTTGCGAGTGAAGTTAACATCTGGAGCACATACCAGAAGAGCAGTGCTACAGAGGCGAAGAGCCCTAGAGATGCTGCTACGTATTGATTCGTATTGTACTGGTGGATGATATTACTTGTACTATGAAGTACGCTTACTGCTGCGAATAACACCATGATCGCTGAGAATAGAATGCCGAGAGTGAACCCAAAGACGATTGAGAGGACGATGGCTCCAAGTGCGATTAATCCTCCTACTTTTAGGAATCCTCCTAGGAAGCTGAAATCTTTCTTTGTGGTGAAAGCAATAATGGTGATGCCAGCTACCATAGCAGCAGTGATGACAGCCGCATTGAAGATGATGCTTGAGCCAGCTATGCTAGCAGAAACAAACGTTGCTTTGAACAATAAGGGCAGGGTCAAGACTGCCATTGCAACCACGTAGACACCTAATCCTAAGTATTGTTTGCCCTTTGAGGTGTTACTCATTGCCCATTTGTTAGCAAGCATGGATACACCCATGAAGGCACCGAGGACGATCAGCCATGTGAACCCGCTTGTCATTGCCACAGCTAATGTGAACATGGCGGGTATCTGAAGTAGGAACCACTCCAAAATTGCAAATACGGCAATAGCACCTGCTAAGTGAGCGTAGGTTTTACGGATGAATTCTGCTCTTATGTTTTCAGACTGCGCTGCCACCGCGTAGGGTGATGCGTATGGGTTCTGATCGTGGCTCTGGTTGTTTTGGTTTCTATAGTCTTGCATAGTTTTGTGCTTAAGTTGGGACTAATATAGTAGCGAGTTTAGAATCTGCAATGCAAATTTTCATCGATAAATATCGGCTCTGAGTCAGAAAATAGACAGATTGGAGAATCTAAGACCCTCAGTAATTTAATGTTGTCTAAAGTGGGGCGTGATGATGGAGATAGCTTTTATGTGAAACTAGAGAACGGAGATAAGGGTCTAGGTAGAGTTCTGAAATTTAAATAACTTATTCTGAGACTTTTTGCTGCGAGATGAGTTACATCTAGCATCATGAATAAATCTCAAGCACTAAGAACAATGTTAGCCGTGGGGATGTTAACCGCCACATGCTCCATCACCTCCGCTAGGGGGCCTAGACCAGACGAGCTGGGTGCAAGTCCACATCCGATAGGTGCTGAGGGAGTTGCGTGGTATTCCACATGGGACACAGCACTTGCTGAGGCGCAACGCAGCGGCCGACCAATCTTTTTCATGGCTGCAGCTCATCAGTGCGGCTCGGTTTCTGGTACGTTCTGACCAGGCTACATGGGCACTGAGATCAGTTTGTTCTC
>CALFBV010000173.1 GCA_937951395.1 uncultured Rubritalea sp. | reverse complement strand
TCTCTATTCCTCCCTCATCAGGTCTAGGATCTAAGCCCACACATAATCTCGATCCCGTAGCTATCATTCTCTGCTGTAATTTCTCTCCGTAGCGCATAGCTCAGATCATACGGAATCAGGAACTTTACACTAGATTTTTTTACCTAAGTGGCTGAAAAAAAATGGAAGAATGCTTGAAAACAAGCTTCTATCCATCTGAAATTATAAAATCTAGGCTGTATAAGCCAGTATAGAAAGATCATCCTTCCATGAAAAACATTGCAGATCCCCCCTCACCATCCACAATCCCCACCATGCAAGAGGCCACAGAGCAAATGCGAAACTTCCTCCAGTTTATCACGCTGCAATTTATCAACCACCCAGATCAAGCTCAGCTCAGGGTCGCTGAGGCTAGTGAAAACCACATTCGTTTCCGCCTCATCGTGGCTCAACCGGACGTCCCTATTCTCATTGGCAAAAATGGCTTCACCGCCAGCGCTATACGTAACGTCCTTAAGGCCGCCGCCATCCGAGAGGGCATCAATGCCACGCTCCAGATCGTCTCCCATGAAGAGGAACAGGAGAGAGTCGCCGCACTCGAACAAGGAGAAACCATCAGTGAAGAACCCCATGTGGAAGATCACGATGAAGCTGACGACGAACATTTAGAAGAATAGAAAAATAAAATGGAAACACTCGCTATCGCACTCGGATCACTGATCCTCTACATCATCGCCTATAACACCTATGGAAAATGGCTCGGAGAGAAAATATTTAAACTAAACCCTGATGCCGTGAGCTAGTATCTCTTCTCTCTACATGTTTGAGAAATTGGGCTGTATTCTGCGTTCGTTCTCTGTCTTGCTGGATAGAAGCTCGTCAATCAGCCTCAATTCGCTTGGGAAGGATCGGGGTTTTCTGACTTTCTACTGTTCAGGGGCGTAGCTAGCCTGAACTAAGTGGTGACACTAGCTCTGTGCATGGTAATGGAATCTGCTTTGAGCTTCCTAAGAGAGGCTTAGCCTTAGGTCTTAATGGACAGACAAAATTGCTGCTGACCATGGCCAGCCTTTGGCTACCTTTAAGAGCTTCACTCCACTATGGATCACGAGCTTGGCGGCGATGTTGATGATGTCTTTGAGGATGCTTCCTACTCTCCGTCGCTTTTGCTTAGTGCGTTTCTTTTTGACAATGTTGGCTACCGAGGCGCAGTTCTTGGTGAAGTAGCCAGCCTTGTGTCCCGAGATTGCTCATGATTGGGGCGAATCCATAGCATCTCTTATAGGTTCTGCTCACGTGTTGGCGATGGCTTCCCGTATTGTCGAGAGGGGTGACATCGATATTACTAGGGATATAGAATCTGCCATTGATTACTAGTGGGGTGACTTGGTGACGCTTGAGAATAGCAAGATTTACGCCTTCGATTTTACGCATACTTTCCACTGCGGCTAGCTCTTTAAGCCTCAGTCGCAGAGTAGACTCAGAGGGGATTTTATTGATACCCGTGCTCAGTCTGAAGCTTTCTGACTCATCTTGCCTGAAGAGTTCAACATCTTCAAAATGGGTTCGACTTTGGCAGAGTAGCCCTATTTGAGTTCTGAGGATATTAGCGTCAGTGATCTTATCAGTAGATGTAAAATTAAATGTTTGAGCATTAGCCGAAACAGTAAGAACCGTAATAGAAGCGAATGTAATAATTGTTTTCATAGTATTGTTTGTTGGTTATTATGGGTGAATAGCTCTATTTTTGGGAGGCACATGACCGAAGCCGTGATAATAGCCATAACATCTCGAAAAGTCACCCAGCCGAGCCGTTGATATTGCTGGAGCTGAAAAAGAGCAAATAGATCAAAACTAAACTACACTCTAAAGATCCCGCCGAGGCAGGTTTGGCTGTGAGATAGTTATGGCAGGCGGTGGAGCTATCCCAGAGCTCCGCTACAGAGATGGAGCGTGACATGAACACAAAGAACCCGCTCTGGAAAAACCAAAGCGGGTTGATAAAAGGCTAAGCCTGTTAGGTCAGATTATCGCTTTCGACGAGCGAGAAGCCCTAGAGTTCCTAGACCTAGAAGAGCTATTGATGATGGTTCTGGGACTGCTTCTGATGTTAGAGATACAGATACATTGTCTAAAAACACACCCCCAAATCCCGTATTATTAGTACTAAGTGAGCTAAAATCAATAGTTGTTGTTGCAGAATTTGCTACGAAACTATTAGAGTAAGATCTAAACGGACTAGTTGTAGGTGCAAGTGTTTCAGATATTAAACTACTTGCACCTGTTACATTTAATAATGCTGTATCAATAGGATATTCTACATTACTACCATAATCAAAAGTTAGAGAATATGTATTTCCTGCTGTCGTTGCAATTGTTTGACTTATTCCTCCTACAGCGGTACCTGAAAGATCCAGTACATTGTTACCATCAGTAGCAAGGGGGTGGTAACCAGTATTTACGTCAACATTACCAGTGGTTACTGTCCATCCTGATAATGTACCTGCTCCTGCAGTGTGGACTACAAATGTACGTGAAGAAGATAGGCTATCAGCTTCAAAGCTGCCATTAGTAAGTAGGTTCTGAGCATCAGCAGAAGCTGCGAGAGCTGTGATAGAAGCGAGAGTAATAAGTGTGTTTTTCATAATATTATTGTGTGGAGTTAAATCGTGGCTAGAGGAGCTCCGCCGAAGCTTCTCGCCATAACATTAACTAATGTAAAATTGTTTTTACTGTTAACTTTATTGCTAATTAATTTATTCGCGGAGAATAAATAGAATCATCTCTATCGGTATTTTTTTACTTCCAAGAGGGCGCAACCTCCTGATTGCTTATTCTTTTAAAGATCTTACCTCTCAAACCTCAAAAGTCAACATTTATTGCAAATAAATCTAATCTCTCACACACTACACGAAAAAGGGTAATTCTGGAAACCCATGGCTCAGATTTAGCTTTTTAAGCATTTAACTTATCTACACAGAAAGTAGCTTAAAGACATGAACTACTGCAAGCCATCCAAGAACTACGATCTTTTTAATGCTTTATCCAAGAAACGAGATCTAGAGAATCAAGAAGTTGTGTAGAATAAATAATCACACAAATAAAATAGTAAATACTTTTCCCTGCCCCATTCTATTTTCACCAGTAGGTTACAAAAAATATAAGGGAGATGTTTTATCGGGGTTTAGAGGAGAATTTGCGGTGATTATGCACTGTACTTCGCGGATTGTGGGGAGGGAATTTTTACTTGGGGAGGTGGAGAAGGATGTGCTACCGATGACTCAAGGACAGAGAGCTAGTAAGAGGAATAAAAGACGGAGAGGTTATAGCCGCGAGGAGGTCGATGCTATTTTAGAACAAAATGGGAAGCTAAGCCGAGCAGAGATGCTGAGGTGTAAGACGAGATATTTTACGGATGATGCGGTGATCGGGTGTAAGTCGTTTGTGAATGGGTTCTTTAAACGTGTGAAGGATCATGTTTCTGGCTCACCGAACATTCCTAGTTCACTAGTTATAATACGAAGAAAATCAGGGGCTAAAAAGAATGTTTATGGAGGATAACTGCTACCTAACTTGAAAAGTGATAACTGATTTCAAGAAGTGTTAAGATAGCTAGATGTCAACTTTGCATTCTTACTCCGCTGGACGCTCAACAATCTTCCAAAGAGAGTTTTTTTGCTTCAAAGAACTAAGGAAAATCAGCGCTAGTCTATGAACATCAGCGGTTATCATAAAATCTAGTCAAGACATTTACTAGCTAGATGCCCCTGACTTTGCAGCTATCTGTTGTAATTTACGGAGTCTGTCTAGTGCTGAGCCATCATCAATAAGTTCAGCTGCTTTTTTGACACCATCTGAGAGGTCATCTATTAGACCTGCACAGGCTAATCCAGCTCCTGCATTGAGTAATACCATTTGTCGTTTAGGGCCTTTTTCTTTTCCTGAGAGAATGTCTTCTAGGATCTGGGCATTGATCTGGGAATCACCTCCTACTAGGTCTGAGACTTCGCATTGATCCAGGCCTACGTCTGTAGGCAGGACTACTTCGTCTACTAGGTCTTGGTATGAGCCAGATTTATAGATGTGTGACTCCCCCATTAGACTGAGTTCATCTACTGTGGCTCCTTCGGCCGTTTTACCTAGAACGACCCATGCGCTGTCTCTACCTAGCCGTTGGAGAATATCTGCGTAGTTTTGAGCTAAGCTATCACTGCAGATCCCTACGAGCTGACATTCTGGTTTAGCAGGGTTGAGTAATGGCCCGATGAGATTAAAAATGGTTCTCACTCCTTCTTCTGCGAGCTTGGCTCTGACTGGGCCGATCACTTTGAATGCAGGATGATAGGCTGGGGCAAACATGAATCCAACTCCTGCAGTGGTCAGGCACTCGCGAAATTTCTCTGTTGAGATGTCTAACTGAATACCGAGAGCTTCTAGCACATCTGCGCCTCCACTTTTAGAGGTTATGCCACGGTTGCCATGCTTCACTACTACTGCTCCACCTGCTGCTATGACGAACATGCTGGTGGTTGATACATTGAATAAATCTAGCTTATCACCGCCCGTTCCGCAGACATCAATGGTCGGACCATCGAAGTTTAGCTGACTGATTTCTGGATCTACAGCACGTTCAAGGCATGCTTGCACGAATGAGGTGATTTCAGCTGAGGTCTCTCCCTTTTTCGTGAGATTGCGCAGGAAATCCGCCTTCTTGTCATTACAGATAGATTCATCTAACAGCATTTCTACTGCCACATGCACTTCCCTCTCGCTGAGTTCCTTTCCTTCTTGTAAATGTTTACTTAATGTATCCATGGCAGTTCTTATACTAACATGAGATCACGGATCTATACCAGCACTTAAAGATTACTTTTCTGCCACCCCCATCAAATATTCGAATTATCTGAGATAATTTAAAATTCTAACTGGACGAATCAATATTCCTCACTACATTCACTTGCATGAAGTCATGTTTAGCTATGATCCTTATCCTTATCCTCTTTGCCGGTTTTCTCGGCACTGTGGCGGTCATGTACTTTGCTAGTTCTAGCACAGAAGTAGAAAGCACCCAGTAGTCCTTTTGGGATTTATGATTAGTAATTAGCTGCGGATTCTTAGGTTCTTGACTTACCGTGAATTCTGACCAGAACTATTATTAGGATCTTCTGGTTTTATCTGTTTCATGCTTAATGAGTAAATGAAATTCAACATCATTACATTCATTCTCTTTTTCATGGGAATTTCCATGAGTCTTGCTGAGGAAAATGGTGAGGTCATTGACGACGATAAATCAGCCCCTAA
>CALFBV010000172.1 GCA_937951395.1 uncultured Rubritalea sp. | reverse complement strand
AACTCAGTAGTATACATCTCTTCTGTCTTCCCATAGGCCACTAGGCGCATGTTTAGCAGTAGCAAGTGATCAAAATACTCACGTGCGCTCTGTAAGTCATGATGAACTACGAGCACCGTTTTACCATTTTCACGCATCTCTTTTAGCAGGGTGATAATGGCAGACTCCGTGGCTGCATCAACACCGGTGAATGGCTCGTCCATGAAGTATAGATCGCTATCCTGCGCAAGAGCTCGTGCTAAAAATACGCGTTGTTGTTGACCTCCAGAGAGATTGCCGATTTGGCGTTTTGCATAGGGAAGCATGCCCACTTTATCAAGACTTTCTGAGGCTATTATTTTTTCTCGTTTCCCCACTCTGCCGAAGAGGCCAAGCTTGCCATAAGTTCCCATTAGCGCCACATCCATTACCGTTACAGGGAAATCCCAGTCTACGCTCTCGCGCTGTGGCACGTAGCCTACTCGGTGTAAATTTTCTTGGATCGGTTTGCCATAGACTTTTGCCCACCCACCAGAGATAGGCACTACGCCCATGATGGATTTTATCAGCGTAGATTTACCAGCACCGTTAGGACCGATGATTCCGACTAAACTCCCCTCCTTTATCTCCACATCCACTCCGTATAGAACTGGGCGTTTGTGATAGGTTACTGTTAGATCATGTGTTTCTAACGCTATCATTTTAGTCCTTCTACGATGGCGTTCACATTGTGTTTGATCATTCCAGTGTAAGTTCCTAGATCGTAGGCCTCACCATTGATGGTCTCCATTTCCCCTAGCTCACCTGTGGCATCTGAGAAGAGCTCGTGCTCTGAGACGGATACACCAGCATCTTTAGCGATGGCTTTGATTCCTTTGCTATTCACTGCGCTTTCAGGGAAAATCATCTTGAGCTTTCTGTCTTTAATAAACTGCACCAGCTCTTTTACTTTCTTTGGCCCGACTTTGTCGCCTGGTGCTAGTCCGTCGATGGCTTTCACTTCGAAATCAAATGCACGAGCGTAATACATGAAGGCATCATGGCTGGTGACGAGGACTCTCTGTTCAGCTGAAACTTGACCCAAGCGCTCACGTGCCCAATTATCTAGTTCAGTTAATTCTGCAAGATAAGCTGCTCCGCGGTCAGCATATTTATCACCATTCTTAGGATCTTTTGTCGACAGAGCCTCGACCACGATAAGAATAGTCCTCGACCATAGCTTAGGATCTCCCCAGACGTGTGGATCTGCATATGCATCGTATTTTTCTTCAGGTATAATGAGTAGCGACCTATCTATCCCAGCAGTCACCGCATGAGTGTTAGCCATTTTCTCTAGTCTTTCTTGGAGTTTTTCCTCTAAATGTAGACCATTATAGAAAATGATGTCAGCTGATTTCAATGCCATGATGTCGCTAGGGCGTTCTTCGTAGCTGTGAGGATCTACACCTTCACCCATAAGCCCATAAACCTCGAGATCGTCACCACCAATGACTCTAACGAGATCTTGCACCATCGTGGTAGTCGCGACTACTTTTAGTTTTCCTCCTGACTCGAATGACTCAGTAGATTCCCAAACCTCTCTGGATTTCTTATCACCACAGCTAGTTAAAAGCAGAGCGAATGAAGAGAGGGTGGCTATGACACCACTAATAAAATAACGTTTGTTCATGCTCTATCCCTAGCCCTCAATTCGTGCTCAGTCAATAGGAAATTAGCCTTGCCTAATTTTTTAACGTTAACTAAAAATGCCTGCTATCCCGCCTAAGTGGACAACAGGCATTTAAAATCACTAAAGGTTATTACTTATTTATCTAGCTTGGCGAGCATAGCAATCATCGCTCTACGGAGGGCTCATGCATTGGCGCGTTGATCTTTAGAATCAAACTTAACGTCACTTAACTTTCTACCAAATCTAAGCCAATTAGTCTCTATTCCTAGTGGTCATCATGTAACAATACTTGCCTAGGAAGAGTGACCTCCACCTGGCTACCGTCTACATAAAACACACTTGTCGGTTTCCCGCCTTGATTTTTGATAGCTTTTGCAAATTCATCTCCATAGAGAGAAGTAAAGTCAAAACTCACCTCTAGCTTGCTCAACTCCCTCATCTTCCAGACTCTATGTGTCACTTCAAATTCAAGAGTCTTCTTATTACCTACATTCTTATAAGCCCAGAAATTATTACCAATGAATTCCTCCTCACTTCCTTTCTTCCAATCATGGAGCTCTCCTTCAAATACTCCCGCAAGAACGTTTCCTGCACCCCATTCATACTTAACTGTGCTTTGCGTCATTTCAAATTTTACAGGCAAGACGTAGAAATTCTCTTTGAATACTGTGCGAGCAATCCATGCAGGCAATTTGTGAGGGATGATCTCTTTTATAAAAACCACTCCCCTGCGGCACTTACCATCTACTATCCTCTTCACGTAGAACCGGAGATTGATCTCTGGGAATTTACGATAAATTGGAATCGGAATCCCTGCGATACATGTATGATTAAATTCAAAAGCAACCACACTCACGAGAGCTTTCCCCTTATATAAATCCAATTCACAACCTCTTGGCAAATAGTTCAGCAAGTGGTTTTTATCTACTTCGTAGTTTGCCATCATTAGATTTCTCCAGCTCGTTTTTAGGAATCTCATACTTTTTATATTTACACTAAATACTGAAAATTCAGTCAGGTCAACAAAACTCATGAGGAAAATATAAAAATATCACATGATGGCTTTGACAGAATAGAATTATGGACGTATAGCCACAATCAAATGACAGCAAAACGCATCCTTGTGTCCGACCCTATTTCTGAAAAAGGAGTAGAAGCCATCAACGCCCATCCAGATCTAACAGCAGATTTTAAGACGGGCCTCGCCCCTGAAGAACTCATCGG
>CALFBV010000171.1 GCA_937951395.1 uncultured Rubritalea sp. | reverse complement strand
GCATTACAGTCCTTGAGAACATATTCTTCATGTTCCTCCGAGTGGTAGGCACTGTCAGCTAAGGCTCGCTCATCACTACTATCACAAGTTACTTGAAGGTTTTGGCTATCGTGCACACTTGCGTCTGTGGTGATCTGAGTATCGATCAGCTTTGTCTTGGCATCTGCTTCAATATGATTTTTCCAGCCAAAGTATGTTTCGTTATTCTTCTTTGCCCAGCGAGCATTTTCTTCCCCGCTATTTCGTTGGCGAGGAACGTTAATAAAGCTGGCATCAACGATACTGCCTTCTTTGGTAATGAGCCCTTCAGAGCTTAGCTTCAGTGTAAAGGTCTCAAAGAGACGAGCGCTGCCATTGCGGCCCTTGGCTTCAATCCTTTCTTTAAAATCCCAAATCGTGCGCGCGTCTGGAACGCCATCACCTAATTCCAATCCTAAAAAGCTAAGGAAACTCAGACGGTCATTGATTTCATATTCCGTGCGTTCATCACTCAGTCCATAATACTTCTGCAGGATTAAAAGGAGGGCGACCACCTTTCTTATTATCTTTAGAGCTCTAGCCAGCGATTTCTTCCCTCAGACCTCGAAAGCCTTCCCAATCAATCATTTTGTTCAGCTTTAGAACCCCAACTTCTTGAGTCTCTTGATCTCGTTTCTTGGATAAAGCACTAAAAAGATCGTAATTCTTGGATAGCTTACGGTAGTTCATGCCTTTAAGCTACTTTCTGCGTAGAAACATTAAATGCTTAAAAAGCTAAATCTGAGCAATAGGTTTCCAGAGATGCCCTATGGTGTGTTGATTTAGATTTAGTTGTGGTTTTGTTAGTAGTCGCTTGCCTGTAATAAATGTGGCTTTTTTTTTAGTTGTGTTGTCTAAAGGAATATTCGTGGCGACTTATAGCTATGGAAACAATAACAACGACAAACAATTATGAAAAAATATATAGCAGAATTAATAGGCACAATGTGGCTCGTCTTAGGCGGTTGCGGTAGTGCTGTTTTAGCATGTACAGTGGATAACGGTATTGGTTACCTTGGCGTAGCGCTTGCATTTGGTCTTACTGTGGTTTCTATGGCATACGCCATCGGCCATATTTCTGGCTGTCACCTAAACCCAGCGGTGTCTGTCGGTTTATGCGTAGGTGGTAGATTTTCTTGTAGGGAGCTCGTTCCTTACATTGTGTCACAGACTATAGGTGCAATACTCGGTGCAGGTATCATTTTTCTTATCTATACCAATAAGGCGGGCTTCACTGAGCTAGGTGGCTTCGCGACTAATGGTTTCGGCAAGGGCTCACCTGAAGGTTATAATATGGCAGCAGCTCTGATCATCGAGATCGTACTTACAGCGGTATTTCTCTACGTGATCATGGGGGTGACTTGTAAGAAAGCAGCAGCTGGATTCGCTCCGCTCGCTATCGGTCTTACATTGACTCTGATCCACCTTATCAGCATACCGGTGACTAACACTTCGGTAAACCCAGCCCGCTCAACAGGTATGGCTGTATTCACTGGCGGGCTTCCTGTAGAGCAACTTTGGTTGTTCTGGGTGGCTCCTATCGTAGGTGGTGTGATCGGTGCACTTGCATACAATTTCGTTAACAGCGGAGACACTGAGTAATCTACTATGTAGTAACTAGTAAATTATTCTATTTTCATTGGTTAGTTCAGCCTCAGATCAAAGGATCTGGGGCTGAATTTTTTATTGGATTAGTGATGCCACTCCGTTTTCCAAGGCATTATTTGTTTCACTACCTGGTGTTAGTTATCTAACAGGGCAAATTTCAGATCACCGGAGGATACTACTTCTCCATTGACTAGGCAGCGGCAGGTGGCGAAGCCTATGTTACGACGGATCTTGAGGATCTCGGCTTCGATGAATAAGGTGTCGCCAGGGAGGACTGGGCGTCTCCATTTGACGTTGTCCGCGCTCATGAAGTAACCTATCTTGCCTTGGTTCTCTGGCTTGCGCAGCATGAGAATGGACGCGACCTGTGCCATTGCTTCTACCTGAAGTACGCCTGGCATGATAGGGTGATCTGGGAAATGTCCAGGGAAGAATGGCTCATTGATAGTGACATTCTTAATGCCTGTGCACTTGCTGTCGCCTTCGAAATCTACCACACGGTCTACTAGTAGGAATGGGTAGCGGTGAGGAAGAATCTTTGTGATGTCATTGATGTCCAGCACGGCTTCTCCCTCTGGGATCTTAAGCGGTGGCACCATGGAGCGCATGCGGGTGTATTCTGTCTTGAGAATCTTAGCCATCTGAGTATTAGGCCCGTGTCCTGGTGCGACACAGATAACGTGACCAGTGATGCGTTTTCCACCCAGCATGAGGTCACCGATGAGGTCTAGCGCTTTGTGGCGGGCGAACTCATTGGAGAATCTCATCGGTTCCTTACTCATGATTTCATCACCACGTACGACGACTGCGTTTTCTATAGATCCACCTTTGATGAGACCTTTATCGAGAAGAGGCTTCACATCCTCATAATAGACGAAGGTTCTCGCTGGTGCGATTTCCTTCTCATAGATTTCTGGAGTAACAACGGTGGTGAAAAATTGGGTGAACCTGCCATCGGGACCAACATTGGTGACGGAGACGCGGAAGTCTTTGTCTGGGACGATGGTGATGGTGGAGCCTTTTTTATTATCAAAATGGATAGGCTCACGGATTTCCCAGACTTTAGTTTGCTGGTCCTGCTCTGTGCGGCCCACGCTCTGGATGAGAGCCACGTATGGCGCTGATGATCCGTCACCGATGGGTGGCTCATTGGCATCCATTTCGATGAGTGCGTTGTCGATCCCTAAGCCTGTAAGTGCGGAGAGAATATGCTCAACAGTGTGTACTTTTACTGATCCTTCTGCGAGGGTAGTAGCACGCTCTACGGTCTGAACCTTACTGACATCAGCATCGATAAATGGTTGGTCTGGAAGATCTACGCGGCGGAATTTAAATCCATGGTCTGCAGGCGCGGGCTTAATGGTAAGCGTGACTTTTTGACCGGTGTGAAGAGATGTGCCTTCAAGTGAGGCAGGTGCTGCGATGGTGTGTTGCATTTCAGTGGGCATGCGATGAGTCAAATGCGAATCGTTAGAATTTGCAAGTTTCAAGTTTGGAGCAGGTGAAAGTAGATGGGTTTTGGTTCGTTAGGTGCTTGAATGGTTAGAATCCTGTTTTAGGCTAACGTTATGAGAAAAGAAGATTACGAAGTGATTGTCATTGGTGGTGGCAGTGGGGGGTATGCTGCGGGGAATTTCCTGCAAGACGCGGGGGTGAAGGTTGCGCTTATAGATAGTGCGGACGAGCTCGGCGGACTTTGTATTCTGAGAGGGTGCATGCCTAGTAAGAGTATCATCGAGTCTGCTAAACGCTATGAGGCTATTAAGGAGGCAGCAGAGTTTGGTATCTATGTTGGCGAAGCTAGCATCGATATTAAGAAGGTGATGGACCGCAAGAAGGTTCTCATCGATGACTTCAAAGGCTATCGCCAGAAACAACTCACCGATGGGAGGTTTGAACTCTACAGAGGAAAAGCGGAGTTCACTGACTCACATACGGTCTCTATCCAGATGAATGATGGAAGTGAGAAATCTATCTCTGCTAAATCCTTCGTCGTGGCTACGGGTTCCTCAGTGTTTGTTCCGAATATCGAGGGGCTTAAAGAAGCAGGCTATCTCACGAGTCGTGATGTGCTGGAATCTAACAGTATTCCGAAATCCACCACGGTGCTCGGTGGTGGAGCTATCGCGCTTGAGTTAGCATACTTCTATGCCGCCTGTGATGCTGAGGTCACTGTCATCCAACGTAGTGAACAAATTCTGTCCACGATGGACAAAGACATTGCTGACGAAGCTCAAGCAGCGCTCGAAGCGGTAGGCATCAAGTTCTATTGTGGCACGGATATCTCACAAGTATTTACTAGTGAAGGGCAAAAGGTGGTTGAGTTTTCACAGGAAGGAAAGACTATCTCGGTCAGCTCAGATGAAATTTTATGTGCACTAGGAAGGTCACCGAATACCAATAGCCTCGGTTGTGACTCAGCTGGTCTAGACCTGAATAGAGGAAAGTTAGTAGTGGATCTCTCCATGCAGACTAGTCAGCCGCATATCTATGCAGCGGGCGATGTCTGTAGCCCGCTGGATGTGGTTCACCTAGCCATCGCGCAAGGGGAGGCAGCCGCACAGAATATTCTCCATCAGCTAAAAGGTGTGAGTGATGTTAAGCCTGAAACTGTTGATTACAGCTTATCTCTCTATGGAATTTTTACCGAGCCACAGATCGCAGCTGTAGGGTTGTCCGAGGGGGAAGCGAAGGAGCAAGGCATAGACTATGAAGTTGCCAGCTATCCGTTTGATGATCATGGTAAATCCATGGTGCACGGAACCAAGCATGGCTTCGTGAAGCTCATGGTGGAAAAGAGAACTAACAAAATCATCGGTGGCTCTGTGATAGGTCCTGAGGCTGTGGAGTTGATCCATGAAATTGTAGTTGCGATGTCATTCGGAGCCACTGCGAAGCAACTACTACTCATCCCACACTATCATCCTACCCTGAGTGAGATCTGGACTTACCCAGCAGAAGATTTAGCTGAAATTTAGGGTTTATTCTTCAGTGTGGTAGCGTATGTTTCTCACATGACAGATCATGTAGAAAAATTGATAGACCTTGCTCTCCTCGAAGACATTGGATCCGGAGATGTGACTTCAGAATATTTTGTCCCAGAGGGGGTGCAAGCTCGGGCGCTTATGCTTGTGAAAGCAGATGGTGTGGTGGCTGGTTTAGAAATAGCACAGCGCGTCTTCGAGAAAGTGGATGGCTCTATCGAGACGAAGATTTTAATAGCTGACGGTAGCCGTGTCGTGAAAGGCGACTATGTGATGGAGATAAAAGGCCCTGCTAGATCAGTGCTCACTGGTGAACGTGTGGCGCTAAATTTTATGCAGAGACTCTCTGGAATCGCTACTAAGACAGCGCAGTTTGTTGATCTAACAGAGGGATCTATAGCGAACGTGCTGGATACGCGTAAGACAACTCCAGGCTGGCGCGAGATAGAAAAATATGCAGTGACGCAAGGTGGGGGGATGAACCACAGAATGGGGCTCTATGATCGTGCTATGGTGAAAGATAACCACCTCGTGGCGGAGCATGATATTGACGATATTCAGTCTGCCATTACGAAGCTGAAGAAAGACAAGCCGCATGTAGAAGTGGAGTTAGAAGCGGATCGCTTAGACCAAGTTGAGGCATTTCTAAAGCTCGATGGAGTGGATCACATCCTGCTAGATAATATGACTAACGAGCAGATGCGCGAGGCTGTGGCGCTGCGTGGTGATGTGAAATCACCTAAGTTAGAAGCGAGTGGTGGAGTGAACGAAACCACCATTTATGAGATCGCTAGAACAGGTGTGGATTTCATTTCTGTGGGCGCTCTTACACATAGTGCGGTGGCTTTAGATATTTCTCTGGATTTTGTAGAGCTATAGGTGTTGCTACAGATTGTTTTTGAATTAGTTAAGAGTTTTTTTAAAACTATAATACGTAAGTATTGACTGTTAGATGAAGTGGGATTCTAGAGATCTGTTTATTTAGAATGGTTTGCGCATATTAGGGTATATAATACTTCAGCTCACTTAATCAGTTGTCGGGTCAAGTTTTAATTTTTTTTAGCTGTGGAACAGCTTGTGGAAAAGGAGGTTTCCAGCTCTAATTTATTTCCTCAGTAAAAAGCTGTGTCTAACTTTTTAGGAACGAGGTAAAACTTATTTCGACTCCAAACAGCACTCATGATTGAGTCTAGAACGAGCTAAAATTTCATCACCTATCATCACTTAAGCATTTACCAATTTTTTCAACCCATCAGCCCTTTTTTACGACAATGGAAGTAAACCAGAAAGAAACGAAGATCGAAACTGCGCAGCGAGCGAGCAAAGCAAAAGGAGGCGAAGTTGTTTGGTTAGCAGTCTCTGAGGAGCTTTCTGAATTAGTAGGTAGTGATGCATTTGATCGTTGGTTTTCTGGTGTTTGTGATGTTACTCTTACTGAGACTGAGTTCAGGATTTTTGTGCCTAATGACATTCATCAAGTCTGGATAGAAACTAACTTCATGCCAGAGTTGCAAAATGCAGTCTCTGAGATACTGGATCCTATGGTGAAAGCCATAGTTCTAGTGGAAGGCGAAGATCATGACGAAGCCAACTCTGAGCAAGACGAAGATGGTGAAGTAGTCACTAAGGTGAGCAAGAAATCAGAGCAGCGAATCAAGAATGTAGGTCTTAATCCTCAATATAGCTTTGATAAGTTTGTCGTTGGGGGGAACAGTGAGTTTGCGCACGCTGCATGTCACGCTGTGGCAAATGGAACTGGATTCTCATACAATCCACTCTTTATTCACGGTGGATCTGGACTAGGTAAAACTCACCTCATGCAGTCCATCGGAAATGAGATCCTGAGAAAGAACCCAGATGCTAAGGTTACTTATCTGACCTCTGAGAAATTTACTAATGAGTTTATTGATTCTGTTAAAAAAGGCAAGTTGGATAAATTCCGAAACAAATACCGCAGAGCTGATTTTCTTCTAATCGACGATATTCAGTTCCTAGCCGGTAAGGAAAAATCTCAAGAAGAATTCTTCCATACGTTTAACACGTTACTCGATCTTCAGAGCCAGATCATTCTGACCTGTGACCGCCCAGCATGTGAGGTGAAGAAATTTGAGCCAAGAATGGTATCGCGTTTTGAGAGAGGTCTCACTGTGGAGCTCCAGGTGCCTATGATGGAGACACGCCTAGCTATTCTTA
>CALFBV010000170.1 GCA_937951395.1 uncultured Rubritalea sp. | reverse complement strand
CTAATGTTTAACTTATTCATCCACTATCCAAGACGAGTTAGCCCTGCCCCTGAGGGGCTTCGCTCGACAATAGTTGACTTTCTATAAATACCTGACTAGACCGTGGCCTTGTCTCCACAAAAGGCAGTTTACTAAATACTCCAATGAGAACTACATTCACACTTGATAAGCCTAAGGTTAAGCTAGCCCGCCAGATCGAAGCTACGAAATCTACGATCAATAAATATCTGAAGCGCGAGCGTGCTAAGAAACTTCCTGAGGGTGCGGACTTCTGGGACTTTTCTTGTAAATTTGGTTGTACCAAAGATGAAGCACAGTTCTGCCACTGGAAGGATGTCTTCAAGTTTATCGATGAGGCAGAGGCTAGTGGGCGAATTACCTTCTATGTGGAAATCATAGCTTTAGCAGCTAAACGAAAGAGTAGTTAAATAATATTGGAACTCTTAGAGAAAAGGGCGATGTGCCGATCTACGGATTTCTTAGGCGGCTCTTGAATGAGGCGTGATTGAGTGTTCTGGATAGTGATGATGAGGTTGGCGTCTAGCTGTTGGATGGCTTGGATTGCTTGCAGATGCTCTTGATCGAAGTAACTGGTAATCACGAGAATTCCATCTGGGCTTAGTCTGTCTAATGCAGAGGCGTAGATTTTCTGCCAAGTGTTAGCGCCATTCCAGTAGTTCTGGTGTCGCATGAGAATGATGTGGCACTGCTGATCTAGTTCAGTGATTAGGTGGAGCTTAGTGGCATCATGAAAAATAAAGTCGTAGCTAGTATGCGGATCCGAGCGCCAGCGGTTCTGTGCTATGTCTAACTCGCGGCTGCGGATGTCCACTCCGAAGATCTGTAGAGAGGATGCTAAAGGAGCAAGGATTTCCTTCAGAACTCCAGATTCATCCGCACGACCACACGCCAGATTTAAACAGCGAATGTTGTCGTTCCTTACGGTGATGTTCTCTGTGATAAGCGGGGTAAGGAGAAGTTTCAGCTTACCTAGATCTTCATTGAGGAGGTCGATGTGTTTAGCGTCCATTGAAGAAAGGCAAGCCTAGCGAGCTAGAACTGTGGCGAGTTCTGGATTGCTTGATTTAGCAGAGAAGCATGCCATTGCCCTGGAGCTGTAGCCTGATCTCCTAGATACCCATAGTTTAAAACAGAGCCGAGTTGAGCGTAAAGCAGTCTCGATGAAGGGGCGAGGGGACCCATTCCCATAAGTGAAATGGAGATGTTGGTGTTATTCTGGATCAGTTCAGCACAGCGGAAGACATCTGCTACAGATTCATGGTAAACTGCTAACTTAGCGATCTCAGCACCGCTATCGATGGCGCGTGTGATGATATCTTGTAACTGATCCGTGGATGGGGTTTTCTTGAAATTGTGATGAGAGGCAATGAGTAGGCATCCCATTTCCTGTATGTATGTAGCAGCTTCTTGCATATCTGCTAGATTAGCTAGTTCTATATCCACGAAGTTAGCCATCGGAGCTAAGCCCATGATAAGTTGTGATCTCTGCTTAGAATCTAGCTGGCTTTGACCGCCCTCTGAGGCACATCTCGCAGTAATAAGTGTCTGAACAGGGCTGTTTTTTAGTTTGACCAAAACATTTTTTACATTTGGGAGCTGGTTCAGTAGCCCATCCAGTCTAAACTCTACTATGTCAGACTCCACATCAGAAAAGGGATGGTCTAGGAGAGAGGGGCTAGCCACGGATCCCACAGTTTTAGGGGATGAGGGCATGCTTGGATGGGATGTTCTATAACTCATATCGGCAGTCAATGTGCTGGATGCTGTTTGTTTTGTCAATGCATGGAAAAGCCATGACGCTAAAAAAGTTAAAAAGTTAGTTTGGAGGTTTGACATCACAGGGAAAAAAAGGGTTATATAGATGAAGGATGGAACTTATGTATAACACTGGGTCTATCACACACACACACACCTACTTTACCAACTATACGCAACTTATGAGCGACGAGAAAAAGAATCAACCAACTGATAAGGCCGCAACTCAGCCTATAAAGAAGACTTCAGCAGTGCCTCTTAGAAAAGAGACAGTGCGTGTTACACTAAAGGCTCCAGGCGCTAAGCCAGGTGGAGCACCAGCAGGTGTCGAAGTGCCAGCTTCATCTCCTTCTAAGCCAGCACCTACGCTTAAGCTAGGTGAATCAGCGGGATTACCGCCTAAGTCATTAGCTGTAGCGCCAACGATTCCACTCGGTTCACCTACAGCCCCTCTTGCACCACCAGCAGCATCACCTGTTAAGCAGGAAACAATGCGAGTTACTCTCAAGGCAGATAAAGATGGAAAGGCACCAGCAGCGCCAGTTCCTACTGTACCACTTGGAGGAGTTCCTAAGGCACCAGCAGTAGCTACACCAGCACCTACGATGAAGCTAGGTGGCTCACCCACAGTGCCTCTCGCTACACAGCCGCTCAACGCACCAGTAGGTGGAGGAGCTAGCCAGCCACTTCCGAAAGCAACTGTAGAACTTCAGCAAACTCAGCAACTCACACAGGGGGTCGGAGCTCCTACTCAGGTAGCGACTATTCAGACTGTTTCAGAAGGTGATGAGGTCCAGCGCAGCGGTAACGGTGCGGCACTTCCGCTATCAATCGTAGCTTTTGTGCTCTCACTCATCGTTCTCTACTTCCAGTTTGACCATGCTAAAATCTGGGTAGATGAGCATCAAGATGGTGAAACTATGTCCATCTTTGAAGGAGTAGATGAATAATCTAGTTAACCGCATTTTAAACCACACCTATTACAATTAAATAAAATTATGGCTATCCCTATAATACTTATTCTTCTCGCAGCACTAGTCATTTACCTTGCTTATAGCACAAGTATGTTGCCTAAATAGTGAGAAGATAGATTCGTGATTCAGAGATTCTAAATCATACAAAATTCAGTAAGAGCCGCATGCTAATTTTTTTAGCCTGCGGCTCTTGACGTTTTAGCAAATGGCGGCATAGTTACGACATGGCATTACAATTAACTGAAGAAAATTTCGA
>CALFBV010000169.1 GCA_937951395.1 uncultured Rubritalea sp. | reverse complement strand
GGGAAGACGGTGCTGTTTTCTACGCATATCATGGGGGAAGTAGCGCTATTAGCAGATGATGTGACCGTGCTGCACAAGGGGCGGCAAATATACTCAGGTGCTATAGATGACCTCACACAGAGTCAGTCTGGCGTGAGTATGGAAGAGAAATTCATCAATCTGTTAGAGTCTGCGGATGCTGATTTACAAAAGGAGGTGGCACCATGTTAGCAGTGATGTGGGCGTCCCTGAAGAAGGAGGTGCGTGAGGTGCTGAGAGATAAGCGCACCTTGTTATTAACCATTTTAGTTCCGCTTGGTTTCTACCCAGCGATCAGCCTGATGACAAAGGATTTGGAGCAGAAGCAGAATGCGAAAATGAGTGAGCGCGTTACTACTGTTGCAGTTTCTGGTTGGGGTGATGATGCCGCGCTTGCTCTCTTTAATCTAGCAGACGCTAGAATGGTCTGGAAGCCAGCGAAGGCTGAGCAAATGAAAGATCTCTTAGACTCTGGAAAAGCGGATGTCTTTATAGAAGCTCAGAAAGCAGAGGTGGAGGGTTTTGCTCAGCGAAAGGTTAAGGTGCACTATTTTTCTACTATAAATGGAACGGTTTCTCACCAGAAGGTAAGGATGTTTCTCGATGATCTAAAAACTGCTGAGGTAGGGCTGAGGATGAAAGGGAAGGAATACCTACTTAATCCAATAGAAATTATAGATACGCAAAATCACGCAACAGCGCGTGAGATTACAGGTAGTAAATTTGGGGGGATGGGTGCTTATTTTATGGTGTTCCTCGCCTTCACAGGATGCATGGCTGTGGCGGTGGATGCGGCAGCGGGGGAGAAAGAACGCGGTACTCTGGAGGCAATGTTGGTGACTCCAGCATCCTTTATGGGGATAGCATTTGGTAAGCTGGTGTTCATTATGATCATGGGCTTGATCTCGGTTTTATCTACTATTGGAGGGATAGTGATTATGGTCTTGGGGTCAGGGGGGGAGTCTGGATTTGATATCGGGGAGGTAGGCTTTATCTCACTATTTGGAATCGCAGTTTTACTACTCGCGCTGATCTTATTTTTCGCAGCGGTCTTGTTTGCATTTTCTATCTTAGCAAAATCTAACAAAGAAGCACATGTGCGGTCATCGATGCTAATGATCGTGGTGGCGATGTCTCTGGTCTATTGTATCATCCCGGGTGTGGAACTCACCAAGGGCATTCTCTGGATCCCCATTCTAAATGCGGGGATGTCGATCAAAGTTCTCTGGAGCGGATCGATGCCAGTTGGAGATTATTTCCTAGTCCTATCCATCCTCCTAGTGATCTCTATGCTAGTGCTATTCTGGATTAGCAGGAAGGTGAATAATGATAGGGAGAAAGTACTGTTGAAACAATAACGAGTTTTAGCAGCTTAGTCCTTGGGCTTTCTCTTTATCCCTTAAGAGCAAAGCTCGTACAAAGAAAAACCCACCTCGGTCTGAACCGGAGATGGGTTTTTCGAAAAACGTAGAGTTGACTAGCAAGCTTTCACGTTTGTAGCACAAGGTCCCTTAGCACCTTCGCCTACTTCAAATGTTACATTTTGACCTTCATCGAGTGAAGCGTAACCTTCAGCTTGTATTTCTGAGTGGTGGACAAAGAGATCTTTGCCACCTTCGTTTGGTGTGATAAACCCATAACCCTTTTCTGAGTTAAACCATTTTACTGTTCCTGTATTCATATTATTTTTATTGTTGTAAACTTAAGTTAAAATTGACTTAAGCGACATACTCTTAGATTATTAATGTACTTTTGTCGCCTCTTTTTTCATTTTTTTTGTGAATAAGTCGTTTTTTCAGTATTTTGAGCATTCTGCTACTGTCTAGTTGGGTGCTTGACGTTGGGCTTGTGAGTGGGTTTATTAGTGCCATATAGAAATTAAAAAATGAGCGATAAAAACGAATACACGGATAATAATAGACCTTATTCCTCTCAGGTAGTGGATGGGGATGACAGAGCTCCAAGTAGAGGGATGCTTTATGCGGTGGGCTTTGAAAAGGAGGACTTTAAGAAGCCTCAGATCGGGATCGCTTCTACTTGGAGTCAGGTGACGCCTTGTAATATGCATATTGATAAGCTGGCTCTGGAGTGTGCTAAGGGAGCGGATGCTGCTGGCGGAAAATCTATGATTTTCGGAACGATCACTATTTCTGATGGAATCAGTATGGGCACCGAGGGGATGAAGTATTCTCTAGTGAGTCGCGAAGTGATCGCAGATAGTATAGAAACAGTGGTTGCGTGTGAGGGTATGGACGGGGTGGTGGCGATTGGTGGTTGTGATAAAAATATGCCTGGTTGCATGATTTCTATCTCACGTCTGAATAGACCAGCAGTATTCGTCTATGGTGGAACGATTCTTCCTGGATGCACGAATCTCAAGGGTAAGGATGAGGATCTGGATGTGGTGTCTATTTTTGAAGCGGTTGGGAAACATGCTTCTGGAGAATTTAATGATGAGGAGCTGGAGAAGGTAGAGGGATGTGCGATCCCAGGTGCTGGCTCATGCGGTGGTATGTATACGGCGAATACGATGGCGAGTGCGATCGAGGCGCTGGGGATGTCTCTGCCTAGTAGTTCTGCTCAGGCGGCGGTGGGCGATGATAAGATGATCGACTGTTTCGATGCAGGTGCGGCTGTTTTAAATATGATCGAGAAGGGAATCCGACCTAGTGACATCATGACTCGCAAGGCTTTTGAGAACGCGATCACGGTTGTGATCTCTCTCGGTGGATCTACGAATGCGGTGCTGCATCTTCTCGCGATGGCACATGCTGCGGATGTTGAGTTAACTATTGATGATTTCACAGAAATCGGGAAACGTGTTCCGGTGGTGGCTGATCTCAAGCCTAGCGGTAAGTATGTGATGGCTGACCTGGTGAGAATCGGAGGCACTGTGCCGCTGATGCGCCGTCTGTTAGAAGAGGGTTTGCTGCATGGAGATTGCCTTACGGTTACTGGTAAGACGATGGCGGAAAATTTAGCAAACTCAAAGCTAGAGTATCCAGAAGACCAGAAGATCATCTTGCCATTTGATGCTCCTAAGAAGAAGGATAGCCACTTACGCATCCTCTACGGAAACCTCGCGTCTGAGGGTTCTGTGGCTAAAATTTCTGGAAATGAGGGGACGAGCTTCACAGGAATAGCGAAGTGTTTTGATAGTGAGGAAGCTTCACTGAAGGCGATTCTTGCGGGTGAAATTGTTGCTGGAGACGTCATCGTAGTGCGTCACGAGGGGCCTAAAGGTGGGCCTGGAATGCGTGAAATGCTAGGGCCGACTTCTGCTGTAATGGGCAGGGGACTAGGCGATAGCGTAGCGCTGATCACTGATGGCAGATTCTCAGGTGGTAGCCACGGTTTCGTGGTGGGTCACATCACTCCAGAGGCTGCTGTAGGCGGTGTTATAGGGCTACTGAAGGATGGTGACGAGATCACTATTGATGCTGAGTTAAACCAAATAAACGTGGCACTTAGTGATGATGAAATTTCAGCAAGAAGAGCGAGCTGGCAAGCGCCAGAGCCACGTTACCGTAGGGGAGTGCTGGCTAAATATGCTAAACTCGCCACTTCAGCATCACTAGGGGCGGTCACTGATGCTGGACTATAGCCAGAACGTGTGCTAACTGTAAGTTGTAGTAAGAACCAAAAATAAATTATGAAACTAAAATACATATTCAGCATGCTCGCTGGTCTTCTTGTGATGACTACCGCTTCATGCAAGGAGGAGGTATCTGCAGAAGTAGATAAAGAGCCATCTGTAGATAATCAGGAGGAAGCAAGCACTAAGGGAGCTTCAGCTAAATCAACTACAGATACACCCAAAGAAGACGCTGCTGCAAAAGCTCCAAGCGCATACTATGTTATGTTCAAGGGTGATGGCAGCTGAGGAGTAGGTGCAAGAGCCCGTGCGGCTCTTACTACAGTTGATGGTGTGAAATCAATAGTTCTTTCTGGACTGCGAGCCACTATTAACATGAAGGATGGTTCAACACTAGATGAAGCGTCAATCACAGACGTTCTAGAGAAAAAAGGACTCACATTTGTTTCTAAAGAAGCAGTAGCAGGGGGGGCGCCTAAGGTGGTCTACGTGCTCAATGTGGATGGAGTGGGCTGAAGTGACACAGAAGAGAGAGCTCGTGTAGCTCTCAGCAAAGTCGAAAAAGTTACTAATGTCTATCTCGGTGAGACAACCGAAATCTGGATGGAAGAGAACGCGGAGCTTGATAAAAAAGCAGTAGCATCACTTCTCGATGGTCTAGGCCTCAGTCTAGGTGAGGTGAAAAAGACTGATAAGTCAGCCTTCTAATCTCTCCAATCTGGAAGGTAGAAAATTCAAGAGCCAGTAGAAGTCTGCCAAACGAAGGTATGATTTTTACTGGTTCATTTTTTGTTTAAATCCGTGACAGAAAGAAAATAGTAGCCTACACATAAGTAATGAAATTAACCTTGTATAATATTCTCCTAAGTATCTCAGCAACAGTCGTATTATCTAGTTGTGGAGCTTACTCAAATATGGGTAGTGCGCCTAAGACAGTCTCTACGGCTGTAACTTCTATGCCAGTGCCTCAGAATCTTAAATATGTGGCTCCTACTGTCAGACCTCCAGCTCCGTTAAATCCAGCTAACAGTTTCTCTCGTGATATCTCAGGTAGCAAGCAGATCAGCTGGAGTCGAGGCTCTGCTAATCAGCGCTACATCGCGCTTACTTTTGATGACGGTCCTGTAGCTGCGAATACCACTCGTGTGCTCGATATGCTGAAACGCAGAAATATCAAGGCGACATTTTATGTGATTGGTGAGCGTGTGCAGAATAATAAATCACTGACTAGGCGCATCGTAGCTGAAGGTCATGAAGTAGGAAACCACACCTGGACACACGGTAAACTCACCACAATGAGTGATACTAAAGTCCGGTGGGAGCTAGACAAAACACGCGATGCTATCGTAGCTGCCTCCGGTGTGAAGCCACGCACTATGCGCCCACCCTATGGAGCACTCAGCACCAGACAGCGTAGCATGATTTTTCGCGAATACGGATACCCTACTATCCTCTGGGACGTAGATCCTGAAGACTGGAAGAAGCCAGGCACATCAGTGATCAGAAACAGAATACTTACCGGGACAAAGAATGGTTCTATCATTCTTCTACATGACCTACACAAGACATCAGTGGATGCAGTGCCTTCTACGATTGATGCTCTACTACGCAAGGGATATAAATTTGTCACCGTTTCACAGCTCATCGCACTCAAGAATAGAGGGCAGTAATTCTCATGCTGGGGGAGGAATATCTAGAAACTAGAGGTAGACTAGAATCGATTATTGGGCAGATCAAGACGCTTGCCCTCAGGTTAGATGCGCTCTCAGATGAGATCGAGACTGAGGAAGTTAGAAATTGTTTAGAGAGTCCCTTTAGGCTTTTAGTCTGCGGAGAGAAGGGGTGTGGCAAGACGGCATTTCTCTCATCTCTTGTCGGTAAAAGACTGCCTGAACCTTCAACAGGCACAACAAAGGCGATTCAGATTTATGGGGCTTCTGTTCTCTCGCCAGAGAAAGAAGATGATACCCTAGCTTATCATCAGATAAGAGAACTTGGTGAGCTAGAGCTGATCGATACTCGCGGGATAGATGAACTCGAAGAAAAAGAATTAGAGAAGATCAAGGAGCTGATGCCCATATGTGACTACGTTCTATGGGTGGTCTCATCGGGTAATCCCTGGGCATCTAAAACTTGGGATTTTGTCACTGAGACGAGAGAGCTGGTGGGGAAACAAAATGCTGTGGTATTGCAGAAAATGGATCTACGTCCGCCAGAAGACGTCCCTATTTTATTAGGGCACTTACGTCAGCTTAGTGTCCAGCGAGTAGGTCATGCACTTCCGATTCACTGCGTATCAGCATCTATCGCAGCGGATGCCTGGAGTCACGACTATAGAGATGCTAAGCTCTGGATGGATTCTGGGTATGAAAATTTTGAGACTACCCTAGATGAGCAGATTAGCACGAGTCAGGAGCGAGGGGATGCTCTGAAATTAGCTTACGACCGTGCTAAGATTGTCATAGATCGACTAGAAGATACTATTGAGAATCGCGCGAAAGCGCTCCGAGGGGATAAGCATGTGCTTCAGGCGGTAGAGGCTGAAGTAGAGCGCGCTAGAGAGGCTGAGGTGAAAAATGCACGAGGAAATCTAAATAAGCTCGTAAGTGTCGTCAGTGAGCAGGTGGGTGACACAGTGAAGTATGCGAGTAGAAAAAACGGAGTGATGGGCACACTTGTCTCACTCTTCACTCGTGGTGATGGTGCGGTGGCTATAGAGAAACGTCTGCAAGAAAGTGTTAGTGAATCAGGTTCTGTTAGGGCGCGCGAGATCGCCTTTTCTATGCTCAGTAATTGTGAGGACCACTGGAACATCATGCGCCCAGAGCTACAGCGGAAAATGGCAGTCAATGTAATCGACTTTGATACTCATGGGTTCGAGAAAAAAGTGGATGAATTCTCTAATAAGGTGGAGCAAAGCACGCGTCATGCGATGGTGCTATTGAAGTTAAGACGCTTGCTAGATAGAATGATGGTAGCCCGTCAGGTAGTGCTGAGGCGAGCACTTATATTAGTTCTGGCTCTGGTTGCCACAGCTGGATTTATCGGCTGTTTGAGTGAAAATTTGCAGAACAAGCTTCCGTTTTTTGTCCTAGGGGTAGCAGGGTTTTTAGTGCTGTGGATGTTTTGGTATGGCAAGAAAACTAAGGATGCTCTGATTAATGATTACGCAGACACAATCATGGACGCGAGGCTGCATTTAGCCGAGATGATCCAGGATGACTATGTGGATGAAGTGAGGGGCTTCTTCACAGCCTATCAGCCAATGTTTGAGAATATCAGACGCTATATTGTAGAGGCTGAATCGGACTTAGAGCCAAAGCAAAAGGAGTGGCACGCATTATTCCTGACCCTGAAAGCCATTGAGCAAGAGATCTAACAAATGAATATAGCAGCTATAGAAAACGAGTTCTATCAAAACTTCGCTGAGCGCGGTGAGCTAGGTGCATCACTCAGTATCTGGAGGGATGGCGAGTCTGTCGTGGAGCTATCCCATGGTTGGCGTGATAAGAAGCAGGAGCACGAGTGGGATGCCCAGACCCTGGTGCCTATCTACTCTGCGACTAAGGGTCCAGCATCTTCTGTGCTGCTGATGTTGTTAGATGAGAATGGGCTCACCCCTGAGTCTCGTGTGTGCCAGGTGTGGGAAAATTTCCCAAATGAGCAAGCCACCTTTGCGGAGATGATGTCTCACCAATGTGGTCTTGCTGCTCTGGATAAAATAGCAATTGTCCATGACTTCGATGCAGTGATAGATGCCATAGAGAGCCAATCTCCAAGCTGGGAGCTGGGTTCCGCTCATGGTTATCATCCTCGCACATTCGGGTTTCTGTTAGATAAGCCTGTTAGGATATTGTCTGGGAAATCTCTAGGTGAAATGTGGAGAGAAAGAGTAGCAGATAGGCTGGATCTAGACCTCTGGATAGGTCTGCCTGAGAGTGAGCATCATAGGATGGGCACTCTCTATCCGGGTAAGTCAGAGTTGGCTGAGCTGAAAAGTAGATTTTATAAAGAATTTAACCAGCCTGGGACACTTGTCAGAAAGGCATTTAACTCACCTAAGGGGCTGCATGGTGTGCATGAGATGAATACCTCTAAGGCTTGGCAAGCAGAGCTGCCTGCGATGAGTGGTGTCTCTACTGCTGCTGCTCTAGCAGAGTTTTACCAAGCATGCATAGGGGAGATAGACTTATTTTCAGATGATGTGAGAGGCTGGATGCAGGGGAGTCAGGTCATGGGTAGAGATCTCGTCCTCTGCACGCCTACGCACTTTAGTTGTGGGTTCCAGAAGGATCCTCTCGGTGTGAATGGTGAAAAGATCAGAAGTCACTACGGGTCATCAGTCACGTCTTTTGGTCATCCGGGTGCTGGTGGGAGCCATGCCTTTGGTGATCCAGACAGTGGGCTATCATTCGCCTATACGATGAACCAAATGGATCTCTCAGTATTACCTGGTGTGAAAAGTCTTAATATAATCAATGCGCTTTTCGCTGAAGTAGCGCATCCATCTTAGTGAATGTCTCAGGGGCGAAGCCTATGTCACGTTTTAGCCGGTAGTCTCGCTCGATGATGTTTGTGATCTTAGCGGCACTTCTGTAATCTGCCCATGAGAGATTCCTCATAAGCATAGGGCCTAAGCCAGAGACTGGTACTGGGTAGTCGCTCCCATGGATGATGCGGCTCTGGATGTCTGAGGGAAGAATGTGCTTGAGGGTTCTCGCACGGTTGATGCTAGCGAGAGCGCTATTATCTCCGTAGAGGTTTGGGAATTTCTTAAACATCTCTAACAGGTCGCCAGTCCAGTCTGGGTCAAATAGCCCACTTCGCCCTGCTGAGTGTGCGGCTATGGCAGTGACCCCGCAGTCTAGTAGGATCTCTAGTTTCTTAGGATCTCCAAAACTAGGATCATAGACCTTAACTGTCATTTCACCACCAGTGTGAGTGAGTAGGATCATGCCCGCATCGGCCATACGCTCCCAGAATGGGATGTATTTTTTATCCATGTAATCGATGTTCAGGCAGTTCGGAAGCAGTTTCAACACAGGCATTCCTGCTGCGATGCATTTCTCCAGCTCATCCATAGCATCTGGTCTCCCAGGATGGATGGAGCAGGCGGGGATAAATTCCTTATGCTTGCTTCCTAGATCAGCCACATACTCATTAGGGACATAAAACTGCGCCTCATCTGCCATTTTCTCACCGTTATCTGAATAGGGTATATCCTGAGCTAAGATAACGGCAGCATCTATGCTGCTCTCTCTAACATTTTCTAACAGGTTCTTGGTGTAGAACTCATCAAGCCCAGTTTGCAGAGCAGAGGATGGAAGTCCTAGCCCCTTTATCATCATGCGTCCTAGGAATTTTTTCCAAAGGCTAGGCAGGCTAAACCAGCAATCACTCCCCGATGAGCCATCACCCACGATGTGAACGTGACAGTCTATTTTACGGAAGTGGCTCATTGGTAGATTTGTTCATAATTAGGACTCATAGGTCTTATGATTCCTATAGTTGCATAGAATTAGTTCGCCACAACGTTTACTAGCTTGCCTGGAACTACGATGACTTTTCTCACGGTGTTGCCTTCGGTATATTGTTTCACGTTTTCGTCTGCTAGAGCGGTGGCTTCCATGTCTTCTTTGCTAATGTCTTTGGCGACGGTGAGCTTAGCTCTTAGCTTGCCATTTACCTGGACGACTACGGTGACTTCAGATTCTATGAGGTGTTCTTCCTTGTAGCTAGGCCAGCCTCTGTCGC
>CALFBV010000168.1 GCA_937951395.1 uncultured Rubritalea sp. | reverse complement strand
AGCAAGACGTGATTGATACTCCTTGGGAGGATGCCCCGGATTATGGTGAACGAAAGCGCGGCTATCTAAGGCATGTTGACCTAGGGCGAGGCTGAGGGCCTTCCTAAAATAATGCATCGTTGGTGCGTTTTAAATATATCGATCTTACAAAGATGAATACTATGATCTTTTTATTGTTGCTTAGTGTCGCGGCTATGGGCTGTCTCATTTAAAAACAACAATCAGCTAAAGATAGAGATGCCGCTATTGGTGATATTCCGGAGCTTAGAGCAATTGAATTGATTTTGGCTAAACTAGGTCAGTGCGCTGAGATCACAGAGGTTGTTTCTGGGTCTTGGTTTCTACTATGTTTTTCATATGGTAGAAAGTAATTGGCTAACTTCTGTGTATGAAAAATATGCTCCTAAAGGGTGCTAAAAATTCATTCCAAAACCAATTCCGAATGAGTTAGCAGTAGCTCCTTCTTCGTAGTAGCGGTATTCATAATTCAGCGTAGCAAACATGCCGGATCCAGGATCATAAGAAACTCCAAATCCAGCTACAATAGCAGATTCTGGTGGTGCGGCTAATTGGAGTGTGTTTATAGTCGTGTTCTGATCTTCTAGTTCCTTTTCATAAGAAATGCGCACTTGAGGTATGAAATTACCATATGAAAGAGAAGCTTGGTAACCTAATTGAATTTTACTACTATCAAAATCAATTTTGGGTGATGTTGACGATCCAAATCCATCTGTCACTTCTTCATAGGAGTCCACTTTTCCAGAAACTATTTTGAGCTGAGAGAATGGTCCATGATGGACATATTGTTGTTTGAAAACAAAACCAAGATTTAATTGTAATTCAGTAGACGTAAACTCAGTCTTACCATCTGTGACAATATCATAAACATCAGAAAATCTACGATTAAGAGCAATATCACCTTGGGTGTATGCTCCCAGAACATCAAAATAGAAATCAGCAGTTCCAGATGGGTTGTCATAGTAATATGATAGATAGGCCGCGAGACCAAGTGAATCTAAGTCTCCGTTAAAAGAACCGTCTTCATGTTTGAAGTCGCCTTTTCCAAATAAAGCAGCACCACCGATTTTTAAATTACTGATAAGGTCTGTTTCTATACCTACACTAGAGCTATAGGCTTCAAGCCTAGATTCTGGAGCTAGAGTAGTGATGAGTCCCCCTGCATTTGAGAGTAATCTTTGGTCGATCGTCATGCTGTGGGCATCATATGATCCAAAGACCTCTATCTCACGTTTTGTGTCCAGGTGTCCTGCTTTAAAATGATTTAGCTGATTACCTGTTCTGTTTCTAAATAACCGACGATTTAGATCTTGTGTGGTATAGCCTGAAAATGCAGTGACGCTATCGCGCAGTGTGGCTAAACCAACTTCTGTGATAGGCGCGCTTACTAGAATTTCACCATCACGAACCAGAGTGACGTAACGTCCAGGTAGTCTAACATTGGTTAAATCTGTGAGAGCGTTGCTACCTCCATCTAAAAAAGCACCAGGGACTGAAGAACCTTCTAGTTCTTCAAAGTTTGTGCCATTACCATTTGAGTATCCTGCACGCGCGGTTTCTCCACCAAGTCCATTGGATGATCCATCATTTGCATCTCCTGATTCCCACTGGATTTGACCATAGTTAAACTCAATATCAAAGGCTCCAGGAGATAAATCTGATCTATTTACGAGTATTAACTGGAATGAATTCAACTTGTCATCGTGGCCAGAAAAGTATCCTACATCAATCCAATTCACACCAAAGGCAGTTCTCCCTGCTACTTGGCCGGAACCGTAAGTCATTAGTTTAGAGCCATCACCTGTAGTGTCAACATCCGCGAAAAATGGGGCTATAATCTCTGCTGTAGGGAGATCCACACCTGATGGAGTGAAAGAGGCTAACGGAGCATCTAATGTAATATTGCCATTGTTATTTAGAAATGCCTGCGTTCTTTGATTACCAAAGAAATTAAGACTAAAACCTAGATCGATAGCTCCCGTAGAACCATCATCATTTGCCGCTAAGGACCCAGTATCGAATCCAGTTCTAATAGCTTGAGAAAAGACAGGCGAGATACTTATGCCAAGAGATAGCGACAGAATAATAATATGCTTCATAGTTATTTTATGATTAAGGAGTTGGAAATACTTTTAAGTTTGAAATATTCTAAACATACAATTGTTTGAAATCCTAATCTATCATTGGCATTTATGTTTCACAAGAAAATTAATGAAATCTATGAAATCTCGTGTTGCCTGATAAATACTGCACACCGAAGCTCTTTGCTCTACTCTGTAGAGAGATGCTCGTTTGATGATGTAAGTGAGATGATGGCTAGAGTAGGATGATTCTGTTGCTTATAGTGGGTTGATTTATGGGGGTGAAATTTATGTGTCGACTGAGCTTTGAGGAGTTTTTTCTGCATCTAGTGTTAAGCAAATATTTGATTTCATGACGAAATAATATTTGAGAGCTAATCTCACACAGACGAAAAAATCTGTTATTTTGTGAAAAGTTTTTGCTATGACCGAAATATGGTGTAGATATTCCTTACATGAAAATTAAAAAACTAAGATTATTTTTGGGAGCCATCGCGTTTGGTTTTTTGGGAACTGCTTCAGCTATAGCTGATGAAGATGGTCACGATCATACGCCTATGGAGAAAGAAATGAAGATTGTGAGTGATAGCCTCAAGTCTCTCCGTAAGATAGATAAGGCTGACTATGCAGCAGGTGCAGAGGCTGTTCGTAAGGCACATGGTGCGATCCTTCGCTCAATGGCATATAGCCCGAGCCTCGTGAAAGAAATGAAGGATGGAGATGAAAAGACTATCGCTCTAGCTGACTCACGCAGACTTATGGGACTTACTTATGCTGTTTTGTGTGAACTAGAAATAGCTTACATTAAGAAGGATGACGAACTCATCGGTGAGCTAGCTACAAAGTGGAAAGAGCTCAAGAAAGAGGGTCACAAGAAGTACACTGACGATTAATATAAGACGTCTGTAGTATCAATTTTATAAGGGTAGGCTTTGTCTAATAGACGGAGGCTACTCTTTTTTTATGGGGTGATTCAAGATTGTAGCACTGCATAGAGCGGGCAGTTCATGAGATCTACTTTACCACTACGGTAGCCTTCTAAGACTTGCTTGGAGCGCTTGGAGAGTATTTTTCTTACTTCGCGTCGTTTGCCTTTTTCACGAGGAATGTGCATGTGGTCATAGGCGGTGGTCTGATGGCGCATCCAGGCGATGGTTGCGGCTTCTGCTCTGCGTTCTAGGGGGATGGTTTTTGTTCTTGCTACGGTTCCGCTGCCTACTGGTATGGCGTGTTCGGTGATGCGGCTTGCCATGTCGGTGGCGAGGTCTTCTACATCTGGATGGAAGCTTAGGTAGGCGATGACAGCGTGGCAAAATTTATTTTTGTAGGCTTCTTGATCTCGCTCACGCTTGGCTCTACCAGCATCGAGCTTTTTCTGATAGGAGGGGGCCTCTCGTTCTGTGATTAAGATTTTTCTTAGGAATTCTATTCTATCTGCGGGTGCCCAGATACCTTGAGAAAACATTTTTCTGCCTTTTGGCTCTTTAACTGTCCAGGTGGGGCCATCTTTTTTGATTCGTCTACTTAGGGCTGCATCGCCTGGGGGGAGGAGAGCCCAGCTGCTTGGTATTTCTAGGAGGTTGCCATCTAGGCTCATGACGAAGCCTGTTTTACTACACGGTCTTACTTCTATGTTTCTTTCGGTGTTGGGGTCACTCATTACTTCTAATAAGGTATTAAATTCTCTTTCGGTCTAACAAAGATGCCTTAAGCGGATCTGATGCGGAGAGATGTGCTATGCCGATGGCTAGTGCGTCTGCGGCATCGTGCGGTGGAGTCTCAGGAAGTCCGAGTAGAGCGCGGATCATGAAGGCGACTTGGGCTTTGTCTGCGTTGCCATTTCCTACGACTGACTTTTTAACTTTCTTGGGGGCATATTCGTAGATGGCTAAGCCTTGTTCAGCGGCTGCAATCATAGAGGCGGCTCTGGCGGCTCCCATAGAGATGGCTGTTCTAACAGATTGAACGAAGATGATGGCTTCAACAGCGACTTCGTCTGGCTCGTATTGTGTGATGAGATTGGTGAGTCCAGTTTTCACAGCGGCGAGAGCGCCGGATTGAGGTATCTTGGCTGGGATCGAGATGACTCCGTAGTCGATGACATTTTGTTTGTGCTGGTCACCTTCCAGCACAGCGTAGCCAGTGTTTCTAACAGCAGGGTCTATCGCTAGGATTCTCATGCTTGTTTTCTAATTTACTTACGACGACGTTTTGGTGCTGGACGTCTCTTTCTTACTACTGACTTGACCGGAGTCTCATCGAGAATAGCAGTGTATTTGTAGTTGAATCCTTTGAGCTTTTTACGTTCTATTTTCTGTTTCACAAAGACTTCTACAGAGAGTGCATAGTCTAGCTCATCAGCGGTGAGGATAGTGAAAGCGTCGCCCTCGGATTCAGCTCTTCCTGTTCTACCGATGCGGTGCACGTAGTCCTCAGCATTTTCTGGAACACGGTAGTTGATGACGTGTGAGACACTGGAAATATCGATCCCGCGTGCGGCTACATCTGTTGCTACGAGGATGTTGTAGGTGTTACTCTTGAATCCTTCTAGTGCTTTCATGCGGTCTTTCTGACTGATGTCTGAGTGCATGGCGATGACGCGAGCTTCACTTTTCTGGTTGAGCATAGAGCAGACAGAATCTGCTTCTTTTTTGGTGCGAGTGAA